>JANMCE010000045.1:0-21959 GCA_031360915.1 Actinomycetes bacterium
TCAACGCCGTCCACTTCGCTGATCTGCACCCGTAGCTGCCCGATCAACTCCTGGTCGGGCAACGCCACCACCAGGTCGTCAACCGCTATGCCGGCGCCGCGCTCCATGATCTCAATGCCGACGACGTCACCGCCCACCGAACCAATGCGGCTGGCGACCTGGCCAAGCGCACCGGGGCGATCGGGAAGCCAAACTCGGACGACGTAGTACCAACGGGATTCCACCACCGACAGAGTAGGCACATGCGAGTAGTTCCGGTCGCCTATTTCGTGAACACCGTATGACGTCTGTGGGTCTTGCCGGTTACGGACGGGCGGCCGCCTCAGCGCCGACGAGTGCAGCGCCGATAGCACCAGCTCGGGGGCCGAGGGTGGCGATCTCGACCCTCAGCGGGGGGCGTACATGATCGGCATAGCGCATCTCGTGCACCAGTTCGCGGGTGCGGTCGATGAACAGATCGGCCTGGGCCACCATGCCGCCACCCAGCACGACCGCCTCGGGGTCGATCAGGTTTGAGAGGTTCACGATGCCGACCGCCAGCCAGAAGGCGAAATCCTCATAGATGGCGAGTGCGCCGGTGTCACCGTCTCGGGCAGCGTCGTCCACGAAGCTGCCGGTCACCTTGCTGCGGTCACCGCCGGCCCGTGCGAGCAGCGAGGGCGTATCACCGTGGTCGAGATGCAGGGATGTGAGGTAGTGGAAACCGGCGCCCGACGCGTACCGTTCCCAGCAGCCTCGTTGGCCGCACACGCAGACCGGGCCTTTCGGGTCAACGATCATGTGGCCGGGCTCTCCGGAGAATCCGTTGCGTCCGAGGTGCAGGTCGCCGTCAATGACGAACGCTCCCCCGATACCGGTGCCCAAGGTGACGACAGCGACTTCGCTGAGCCCCCTGGCCACACCGAAACGGACTTCGGCAATGGCCGCACAGGCTGCGTCGTTCACGACCTGGACGGGGTGGCCAAGCTTGGCTTCAAGACGGGCCGACAGAGCTAGGTTCTCGATGTTGCCAACATTGGGTGCGTAGACCAGTTCGCCGTCGCGGCTTACCAGGCCAGCAGCGCCGATGCCGATGGTGTCAAACGGCCGAAGTTCATCTGCGAGTTCGACCACCGCATCGACCAGTTCGTCGGGGCTATAGGGCGTGGGTTCGCGTGCTTCCAGGACGACATTGCCGTCATGGTCGGTGACGACGCCAAGGAGCTTGGTTCCACCGAATTCGATACCGGCTGCCCGCATACTTGTCAGGCTTCGGCCCTGGCCTTCAGTTCCTCCAGCGTCGACAAGATTCGCACCTCAGCGCGGCGCTTTACGAAACCAGGGATCGGTACCACGAGTTCGATCGATAGGTCGTACACCACCTCGCAGGTGTTGGGGCCGGTGACGGTAAAGGTGTACTCGCCATCAACGGCGCGCATGATGTCGCCCTTGACGAGCTGCCACTTAAGGCGACCGGGCGCGTCAGTGTGGTCGTAGGCAAGCGTGTAGTGGGTGCTGCGCCCGAGCGCGCTGGCCCGAAACTCGACCTCGGTGGCCCGGCCAGCATCATCGGTGGCGCGGACCGTAGTTTCCTTCACGTCCTGCGCCCAGTCGGGATAGTGCGCGAAATCAGCCGCGACGGCGTAACAGTGCTCCGCGCTGGCGTGAATGGTGATGGATTTGGTCGCAACGTCGGCCATAGCTCTCATTCTGTCCTATTGACGGGCACCTTGCGCGGTCCTTCTGCGACCCGAGGCCCAAACTGACCGTAACGAGCAGCCCAGAGACCCGCAAGGCCCAGACCGAATACGGGCACCATCACGCCGAAGGCCAGCGGAGTGAATGGCTTGACCCCGAAGGTGGCAATGGCGGTACCCAGCCCCACCACGGTCTGCAACGCGAAAAGCGCCATAAACGGTCGGCGTACCGCCCCTGGCGCGGTGGGGGCCAGCAGGAAGAACAGTCCTCCCATGCCGATGTTGTCGCTACGGCTGCGCTGGAACGCCTGCAGCAAGGCCCACAGAAACACCACACACCCGACCGTGAACAAGACGAGTGCGATCACCGCCGCCAGCGTTCGAAGAAAGCCGGACTGCACTGCGCCGCCGATAGCCGTGATGACAAACGCGGCGGTGCCGAACGCGTTGACTCTGAGGATTCGGGCGCCGGGCATGGTGCTCATGCTCGCGAACAGCCGAGGGCTTCAGCCAAACGGAGCGCAAGGGTGTCGTAGGTGAAGAATTCCTCGGCCCGCTGCCGAGCGGCCTTGCCGAGGGTAGCCCGCAGGTGTCCGTCGGCAAGGAGCCGATCAAGCGCAGAGGCAACATCGGCCACGCTGCCGGGGTTGTCGACGATGAGGCCGGTTTCGTTGTCGACAACCGCTTCAGCCGCGCCACCCGATCGGCCAGCCAGCTGAGGTACACCGGACGCGGCCGCTTCGAGGAAGACAATGCCGAAACCTTCCTGTTCGAGGCCACCCCATCGGTTGCGGCAGAGCATGGCGAACACGTCCGCAGCACCATGCATGGCGGCCAGGTCCTCCTCAGGCACGCGACCGAGGAAGATCGCCGGCGCGCTGACTTCGGTGGCTACCTTCTCGAGGCGGGCGCGATCGCGGCCCGTTCCGCCGATGACGACCTGGAGTGTCGGGTGTTTTCCGGCGAGTGTGGCCGCCGCCCGCAGCAGCACATCAAAGCCCTTACGGGGCACGAGCCGGCTCTGCCCCAGCACCATCAATGCGCCGGTTGGAATGCCGTATTTCGCACGGGTGGCGGCCCGTTGGGCATCGGTTCGCGGATGGAAACGCTCGAGGTCGACGCCTGGCGGGACGTGCACGATGGGCAGATCTCGCCCTGCGGCATGGCGGCCCTCGGCAGCCGGATAGCCGCCGGCAGCGATGATGATGCGGGCATCACGTAACACCTTCGACAGCAGCGGCTTGGCAAACGGCACCCGCCCCGGAACGGTGACTTCGGCCCCGTGCAGCACCAGCCCGTACGGATGCTTCAGCCAAGGCCCGACGAGGCCGACGGGAAGCGCCGGATCGAGCAGCACCAGTTCGGCGCCCACCTCCGTGGCGAGCTGGTCGATGCGTCTGGCCAACCACGGTTGAGGCAACAGCACCGGCTCACCGGTACGCACGATGCGGAACGCCTGCTCGCGATCCCACTCGGTCGTACCCGCATAGGGCGTCGTGAGCACCACGACATCATCGGGCGGCAGGCGTCGCCAAAGCTCCCACAGGTAGTTCTGAATCCCGCCCACTTTCGGGGGGAAGTCGTTGGTGACCAAAAGGTGTTTCATCGGTTGGCCTCGGCCCGCACGCTGGGGTGGCGGTCGGCAGCGATCAGTTGGCGGAACTGAACGAGCCCAAGCGCCATGGCCGCCCAGGCCGCGTGGACGCGAAGGACATCGTCGGGTGCATCCAGGTACCGGGTGAGCACGCGGCGCACGTCGTCATTCACGACACCGGCGTTACCGAGCGCGAGAAGTGCGTTGCGCCGCACCCAGCGGGGCTCACGATCGGCGATGTACCAGCGGCCGTGCCGTTCGATCAAGGTGTCGTCGTCGATGGTGAGGAGATCAACGAGGTCGACCCACACTTGCGGAGCCTCGCGCTCTACGGCTCGACCGAAACGCACGTTGGGTGGGCACACTTCCTGGCAGGCGTCACAGCCGTAGATGCGGGTGCCGAGCGCGGCCCGGAACTCGAGCGGGAAGACGCCCGGTTTCTGCGCCAACCATGCCAGGCAACGGTTGGCGTCGATGATGCCGGGTGCTGGAATGGCGTTGGTGGGGCAACCGTCGAAGCAGCGTTTGCAACCGCCGCAACCGTCGGCCATCGGCGCGTCCGCGGGCGCGAGCACCGCACTCGTCACCACCGAGCCGAGCACGAAGTACGAACCCTGGCCGGGCAGCAGCAGGTTGGCGTTCTTTCCGAACCAACCAATACCGGCCTGGTAGGCAGCTTCGCGATCGACCATTGAGTTGTCGTCGGCGAACACCACCGCCTTGTACCCCGCCGCGCGGAGATGGCGGGCTATGGTCCACAGTCCTTCTCGAAGCGGCGCGTAGTGATCACGCCAGGCGTAGCGGGCGATGCGGCCGGCCGCGTATGCGGGCCGATCCGGTTCGGGTTCAAGGTAGCTTCGGGCGCCAACAATGACCGAGGCGGCCTCGGGCATGGACGCCCGTGGGTCGGTGGAGCGCACCGGGTTCTTGTAGGTGAACTTCATGCCATTGTGCAGCCCGAGCGATTTACGCGAGATCAGTTCGGCTCGCGCTCGGGCCAGTACATCGGCTGAGGCCACACCGACAGCATCAAGCCCGGATGACCGGCCGAGTTCGAGAACTTCCGTCGTGAACCCTGCGACATCGACCGACACAACACCCACGGTAGCGGCCTGCTAGCTACGGACAGCTACGCGCACGCTGTGACGCAGCGTCGGAACCATGCCAGCCCCGGCCAGCAGGCGCAGCGCCCGCTCCTCGGCGACATCGAACACGACTGCCTCGTCGGGCTCACGTCCGAGCAGAAACGTGACGACACAGTCCCCGCATGCCGGCGTGTCTTGCAGGGTGCATTCTTCGCAGCTGATGATCATGGCAGTACTCCGTTTTGGCAGGCATCAGACAATCCGATGCAATGGGCCTCCACCCACCAATTACCGTACAGAGGGGGTGTTACAAGGTTGGGAGGTTGCGGAAAAGCGAAGACACTCGCGGCGTTGTGTGAGCGCAGCGTGTCCGAGCGTGGCAATGAAGGGTCAGGCGCGCGGGCCGACCGGGGCGGCCCACACGTCAGGCCACTCCTGTACCGCTGGCTTGGCGTCCTTCACCGGCCAGTACATCCGGTAGCCCGATCCGGTTCGCTTGGCTTCGTACATCGCGATGTCGGCGTGTTGCATCAGCACCGCAAGGTCGGGTCCGCTCTCGGGATAGATCGCAATGCCGACACTTGCTCCCACGTAGAAGGCCCGACCATCGATAAGGAACGGAGAGGCGAAGTCGGCGACGATGCGCTCGGCCGTGCGTATGGCATCGTGGCTATCACTCAGACTCTCGATGGACACGGCAAATTCGTCGCCACCGAGTCGAGCGACCGAGTCAGAAGCGCGCACGGCCAGTTGGAGCCGCCGGGCGGCTTCCACCAGCACCAGATCTCCCTTGTGGTGGCCAACCGTGTCGTTCACCGCCTTGAACCGGTCGAGATCGATCATGAGTACACCGCCCGTGAGCCCGGTGCGCTGCGACAGTCGCACCGCCTGGCCAAGGCGATCGTTCAGCCACACGCGGTTCGGCAGACCCGTCAGGCGATCGGTGAGCGCTGCATCGCGCAGTTCACGCTGGCTGGCACGGAAGTTCAAATATGAAAAGGTCAGGACGAAGAGTCCGGCTGCAAGCATCATGATCGGGGTCAGTCCAACCCCATCGAACCACGCCGCCTCACCCGCCGGCACGCTCGCAATTACCAACCACTCGTTCTCGTTGCCAGCCGACGCCGCTACCCGATGAAACGATCCGCTGACGGTTCCCCGAGATGCCAAGGCCCACGCTTGTGGCCAGCAGACCTACGCCGAGAAAGAGAAGTAGAAAACGATGCAGTCTCACGATGGCCTCCTGTCCCAGTTCCGCAATCCCGTTGACGTCCGCCCGGCCGCCCTTTCGGAGTTATCCTATTCTTAACGAAGAAAAGATGTTTGGATCAGTCAGGTTTTGGTCCGAATCGCTCGCCACCACGCCCGGCCGCAGCCAGAAACGCGGCGCTGTGGACCAGGTGAGCCCCAAGAAGATCGCACGCCTCGCGCACCGCGTTGTCACTGGTGACCACCACGACAGCCTGCTCGAGCGGCTCGGCGGTCAGCCATGACACGATCATGTCGTCCGCGGTTACCCCGGCTGGCGAGAAGTGCACGGACACGCGCCGACGAGGAGCCCTGGTATGGCCGACATCGGCGCCATCGAATACGACGATGATCTGCGTCCCGAACCGGGCCTGCATTTCGTCGGTCAGATCCAGAAGTTGCTCGCGCTGCTGCACGAGCGAGGCGCGCGGGAAGGCCAATTTGGCCACGTTGTATCCGTCAATTACCTCGATGACCTCAGTGTTGGTCGATAAGAACTTGGCTTCCTCGATGGTTCCGACCAGCACGCCACCGGGCAAACGAAGGCGGTGGCGCTTCGGGCGACGCGGCTTCGACGGTTTCTTCACGGACCGCAGCGGCGGCACGAGTTGCACCACTGGCGCCGTGCGGGAGGGAAGCGCATTTTCCGGTCGGTACAGGGAGCGGCGCACCACCGCGAGGGCCTCGGCAAACGCCAGGTTGGCGTCCTCAGCCGCCGTCAGATCGGCGGACAGCCGGGCGAAGTCAACCGTGTCGGGATCAGGGATGAAGACCGCGTCCCACGGGCCGACGTCGCGATCGTCCTGCTCCTGTTCTTTGCGATCAATGATGTCGGCGAGGACACGCAGTTCCCCTAACAGACTGGCCCGATCGGCTTCGCTGCGCTCCAACTTGCTGCGCAACCCGGCAATCTCGAGTTCCATGCCGGCGCGGGTTCGTTCGGCTTTTGTTGCTGCGGCTTCGGCATCGTGGATCTGTCGTCGTGCCAGGGCAAGTTCAGTGTTGGCTCCCGCCAACGCCGCCTTGGCGTCCCGTAGAGCCTTTTGGGCGCGGACCACCAACGGGTCCTCTTTGGCGCTGGTCGGGGTGCGCTCGGCGAGCGAAGCCAGAGCCGACTCCCAATCCTCGGCGCGAATCAACCACACCATTCCGGCCGGCCCGACTGTGGCTTCGTCGGCCACAGACAGTACCCGGAGCCTAAAATTGACATCGGTCGTGACCGCTTCGTACACGGATTGTCGAGCCGCGACCGGCATTTTCTGGTGGCGGACGAACGGTCGCAGATCCGCAGGCACAGGAAGCGCCGGGCGCTGGCGCGATCCGACGGCCGCGACCAGAAACGCCAGTTCGAGCGCCGGTCGGAGGGCATCGTGCTCGGCGCTCATCGCCCCCAATCTACCGGACGAACATTTGTTCTTGTAATCGAACGCTCGTTCGTTTACGGTAACGGGACTATGCAACGCTCGTTCGATGACCTGGGTACGCCGCTCCACGACGTCACGTTCTGCGTCATTGACATCGAGACGACGGGTGGCAGCGCACAAGACGGCGGCATCACCGAGATCGGTGCTATCAAAGTTCGTGGCGGCGAGTGCCTCGGCACCTTCCAGACCATGGTCAACCCGGGGATTCTCATTCCGCCCACTATCACCATGCTCACCGGCATCACGCAGGCCATGGTGATCCAAGCTCCTCGCATTGAGGCGGTGCTGCCGGCCCTCGTCGAGTTCACGGCCGGCGCCGTGCTCGTTGGACACAACGTGAGGTATGACCTCGGTTATCTCAATCTGGCCCTCGAACGGGCTGGGTATCCCCGCTTTCCGAACCGATCGGTCGATACCTGCGCGCTAGCGCGACGGCTGGTGCGTGACGAGGTCCCCAACATCAAGCTGGGTACCCTCGCATCGCGCTTCCGGCTCGACCACCAACCCAGCCACCGCGCCCTCGACGACGCCCTCGCCACCGCCGACCTGCTCCACCTGCTTATCGGCCGCGCCGCGACCTTGGGCGTCATGGGCCTCGACGATCTCATTGCGCTGCCCAAACTCGGCAACCACCCGCAGGTCTCCAAGCTCAAGTTCACCAACGACCTACCCCGCTCCCCTGGCGTTTACCTGTTCATTGGCCCGCGTGATGAGATTCTGTACGTCGGTAAAGCCACCAACCTTCGCGAGCGGGTGCGGTCCTACTTTTCCAGCGATGAGCGTCGAAAGATCGGCAACATGCTCCGAGAAACCCAAGGGGTGCGCCACATCGTGTGCGGCTCCACGTTGGAGGCCGCGGTGCTCGAAGTGCGCCTCATCCATCAGCACTGCCCCCGCTATAACCGCCAGAGCAAGGACTGGCGGGCTTACGCCTACGTGAAGTTCTCCATCGGTGAGGCGTTCCCCCGGCTTACCGTGTCGCGCACCGCAGCCGACGACGGCGCTCTCTACCTCGGGCCACTGTCTTCAACCTCAACAGCCCGGCAGGTCATCGACGCCATTCACACCGTGGTGCCCTTACGTCGATGTGGCACCAAGCTCGGGCCTCGCAGTCGCCCGCGGACGGGTTTGTGCACCGCTGCGCAGCTGGGTGTCGCCTCGTGTCCGTGCACCGGTGAGCTCGATGAGGTGAGTTACGCCCGTCATGTCGCCACGGTGCTTCGAGCGCTGCGGGGCGAGCCGGTCCTGTTGCTCGCCCCGCTGCGGGAGCGCATGGAGCGTCTCGCCATTGCCGAGCGCTTCGAGGAAGCTGCCGATGCTCGCGATCGCGCCGCGGCCCTGGCCAACGCACTGAAGCGTCAGGCCCGGCTCGACCGGTTGCGAGGCGCCGGACGAATCGAGATCGAACTCCCCGGGGGCTACCACGCTGAGCTGCGTGACGGGGTGCTGGCCGGCAGTTGGCACGAGCGCGATCAGGCCCCACTTCCCTTCTTTCCTGCGTCCTGCCAGCCGGGTCCGTTCCCGAAGGAACTGGCCGACGAACTGCTCTGCGTGTCGGCCTGGCTGGACAAGGAGTCCCACCGAATCCGCCTCACCCACTGCGACGGTGAGTACCTGTCCTCCCTTCGCTCCCTCCCGAGTTTCGACCCCGTCTCGCCTTCGTTGTCGCGGGCAGTCCGACGTTGAGCTCGAGCCTGCTCGATTTTAGTCGTCGTCAGCAGCCTTGAGCGCGGCCGACACCGTGGGCGGCAACGTCCAACGCTCGACTGGCAGGTGGTGCTCGCGTGCCCACGCCACCGTTAATGCGTTACTGCCGGCCGATGACAACATTGCGGCGCCGATGTCGCTGTGACGGCGGTAACGAGCAAAGCGGCTCTCGCCACGGTGACGATTCAGCACCGTTGCTATGGCGCGGGCGAAGGTGCCCAGGTTGCTGTCCACCTTTCCCACGTCGTGCAACAACGCAGCGGCCAGCACGGGGCGACTGGCGTCAGCGCCCAGGATGCTGGCGACATTCCGAGCAACCCCGACCGCGTGGCGGCGATCAGCGACCGACATGCGGGCCCATAGCGCCTGCTCGCCCGGCAGCATGGCATCCATGGCCCACGCGGTGTCCGAGGTTGCGGGCTTCCGTCGCGACAGCGATCCGAAGAACCGCTGGGCTAGGTGAACGATCTCCACCTGGTCAACCTATCGCTGTCTCGAGCGAGGGTGCGCGTCAAGAAACACCTGCCGCAGCCGATCCGTCGACACCCGGGTGTAGATCTGTGTGGTGGAGATGGACGCATGGCCGAGGAGCTCCTGCACGATGCGAAGATCGGCCCCGTGGTCCAGCAGATGGGTGGCGCATGAGTGCCTTAGCACGTGGGGTGTCAAGCAATCGCCTAGCCCCACGGCGTCGCCGTAACGGCGCACAACACCCCATGCACCCTGGCGGCTGAGTCGACCGCCACGCATGTTGAGGAAGACGGCCTCGCTGTCACCTCGGCGGGCCCATCGGGTCGGCACCATCGCGCCGCGCCCTGAGTTTGTCAGCCAGTCATCCAACGCTCGACTGGCCGGTCGACCGAACGGCACGATGCGCTCCTTCGATCCCTTACCGAAGACCCTCACGAGACCCGACTCCTGATCGACATCCGACAGCGACAGTCCGGTGAGCTCGCTAATCCGCATTCCTGTCGCATACAACAATTCCAGTATCGCCCGGTCGCGACGGTGAGCCGGCTCGTTACCCACCACCGCAGCGAGCAGCATGTTGACATCATCCTCGGACAACGCTTTCGGCAACCCCGCCGGTGTGCGGGGCGCAGCCACGTCGGCAGCTGGATCGACCGTTGCCGTGCCTTCCACCACGAGGAACCGGTGCATGGTGCGCACCGACACCACGCCGCGCGTGATCGATGAAGCGGCACGACCCTCGGCTCGTAGGTCGGCGATGTACTGCTCGATGTCAGCCTCTGTGGCGTCGGCAATCGACGAACCGCGGGCAGTCAGCCAGGTGCAGTATCGCGTGAGGTCGGTTCGGTAGGCCGTGAGCGTGTTGGCTGACCGGCCCCGCTCCACCATAAGCCAGGTGAGGAACTCCTCGACTGGCAGCGGGAGCGCCGCGGCGGTCACGGTGTCGGAAGCGTTGGGATGCCGAGCCGAGCAGCGGCCATCAGGAGGCCGATCACCGCGGATGACGCGGTGATCGTTCCGTGCCATACCATGGTCAACGCCTGGTCGAAGGGCACGTGCTCGATAACGAGATGTTGTTCCTCGGGCCCTTCGGTCTGCGCACCGACATGGGTCAGACCGCGGGCGAGATAAATGAGATGGCTGCCGTCGGTGATGCCGACCGACGGGTGGAAGTTGGCCAGCAACTCCATCGAGTCGACGGTGTAACCAACTTCCTCCAGCAGTTCACGCCGCGCCGTTGCTGCCGGATCCTCGCCGTCTTTGTCCCGCATACCGGCGGGCACTTCCCACATTTCGCGCTCCATCGCGGCGCGCCACTGGCGGATAAGGATGACCGTCGGCGGCGTTACCGTTTCGTCGACCGCAATGACGCTCACGGCGCCGGGCGACCGCACAAACGTGCGCACGAACTCCTCACCCGTAGGTGACTCGTAGGACCCTTCGATCAAATCCCACACATGCCAGCGGTGCAGCGACCGCTCGCTCTGCCGGCGAAACCCCGCCGTCATGTCGTGGGTGAGGAGGCGTTGGCAGTCGTCGCGAAGGGGATGTGTGGGTTGCGACCTTCGGCCCGGTCCAGCGATGCGCCGATGAGGCCGCGGAACAGCGGGTGAGCGCGGTCGGGACGGCTCTTGAACTCGGGGTGCGCCTGGGTACCGACCCAGAATGGATGGCCCGAAAGCTCGATGAACTCCACCAGACGGTTGTCGGGTGACGTGCCGGAGCAGATAAAGCCGGCCGACTCAAAGCGGGTGCGGTACGCCGAGTTGAACTCGTAACGGTGACGGTGACGCTCACTCACGACCTGCTCGCCGTAGGCCTCAAACACCAACGAGCCGGGCTGCAGCACTGCGTAGTATGCGCCGAGTCGCATGGTGCCGCCCATGTCGGTGACGTCACGCTGATCGTTCATAAGGTCGATCACCGGATGCGGGGTGAGGGGATCAACTTCGGTGGAGTTCGCGCCGATGAGACCAAGCACGTTACGAGCGAAGTCGACGGACATCATCTGCAGACCAAGGCACAGACCAAGGCAAGGGACACCGTGCTCACGTGCGTAGCCGGCTGCGGCAATTTTGCCTTCGATGCCGCGGTCGCCGAAGCCACCGGGGATGACCATGCCGTCAAGGTGCGCCAGGCGGCCCTCGGCCATCAGACCTTCGACCTCTTCGGCCTGGATCCATTCGATCTCCACTTTGGCGCCGTGATGGAATCCGGCGTGCTTCAGGCTCTCAACGACCGAGAGGTACGCGTCAGGCAGCTGGATGTATTTGCCAATGAGACCGATGCGCACGGGCCTGGTGGCGGCCTCGACCTTGGCGACGATGGCTTTCCATGGATCAAGGTTAGGAGTGCCTTCGAGCTTGAGCACCCGACAGACCTCGTCGTCGAGACCTTCGCTATGCAGCACGAGCGGGAGTTCGTAAATGTTCTTGGCGTCGGCCGCGTTCACCACGGCGCGCTCGTCAACATCGCACAGGCTCGAGATCTTGGCCTTCAACGCGACCGAGAGCGGCTCGTCGCTGCGGCACACGATGACGTCGGGCTGAATGCCGCGGCTACGCAACTCGGTGACGGAGTGCTGCGTGGGCTTGGTCTTCTGCTCGCCCGATGGACCGATGAACGGCACCAGAGTCACGTGGATGTAGCAGACGTTGTCACGACCGACGTCCTTGCGGAACTGCCGCAGCGCCTCAAGGAACGGAAGAATCTCAATGTCACCGACCGTGCCGCCGACCTCGGTGATGACGACATCGACGTCATCGGTGGCAAGTCGCTTTACCCGACGCTTGATCTCATCGGTGATGTGCGGGATGACTTGCACGGTCTTGCCCAGGTAGTCACCGCGGCGCTCGGCGGCCAGCACCGCCTGGTAGATCGAGCCGGTAGTGGCATTCGACGAGCGGATCAGCGGCTCATCGATAAAACGCTCGTAGTGCCCGAGGTCGAGGTCGGTCTCTCCCCCGTCATCGGTGACAAACACCTCACCGTGCTCGAACGGGTTCATGGTGCCCGGGTCGACGTTGATGTACGGGTCGAGCTTCTGCATAGTGACCCGCAGGCCCCGCATTTTCAGCAGGCGGCCCAGGGATGAAGCGGTCAAGCCCTTCCCGAGAGAGGAGGCAACACCACCGGTCACAAAAATGTGCTTGGCCACGATTTGGGTGTCCTCCGTCGACAAGAGAATCGGCCGGACACCAACTCGTCCGGGGACGTACCAGTCGAGAGTAGCGCGCGATCCACCCGCGGGGGGTGATTTAGCCGCGGGCACTCCTCGCCGATGCGAGGAGTTCTTCGGCATGGCGGTGGGCTGAGTCGCTTTCGGCCAGGCCCGACAGCATCCGGGAAAGCTCGCGGGTGCGTTCCTCACCGGTGACAACCGAGGCACCGGTGATGGTGCGCCTGGCCACGGTGTGTTTGGTCACCACGATCTGCTGATCAGCAAACGCGGCAACCTGAGCCAGGTGCGTGACCACGAACACCTGATGGTTACGACCCAACTGCGCCAACGATCGACCAACCGTAAGGGCTGCCTCACCGCCGATGCCGGCGTCGACTTCATCGAACACCAGCGTCTCGGGGGCACCGGTGAGCACCAGACGCAGGGCCAGCATCGTGCGGGCCAATTCGCCACCCGAAGCCACCTTGGCGAGCGGATGCAGCGCCTCACCGGGGTTGGCTTGGAACAGGATCGAGACATCGTCGGCAGGGCCGTCACCAACGACTCGAACCTCGAGCTGTGCCTTGGGCAGCGCCAGTTGGCGAAGATGACTCTGCACTGCGGTGCCCAGCCCTGGAGCAGATCTCTTGCGCTTGGTCGCGACCTTGGCGGCGGCCTTGGCTTCGCGTTGCGTCTCTTCATCGATGGCTCGTTGCAGTTGGACCACGCGTTCATCGTGACTGACCAGCTCTTCGCAACGGGCGGCGAGCTTGCCCTGCTCAACCATGACGTCGGCCAGGTTGTCACCGTACTTGCGGCACAGGTCGCGCAGCTTCTGCCGCCTCGCCCGCACCTCGGCCAAACGCTCAGGGTTTTCTTCGATGCGTTCGGCCGTCGCGCGCAGATCAGCCACCAAGTCATCAAGATCGGCCGCAGCTGACTTGAGTCGCTCGGCGGCGGCGGCGAACGGGGCGCGCGCCGACAGCAGCGCGTACCCGGTGCGAAGCTGATCGAGGGTGCCGTCGTCACCCGACAACAACGACAGCGCGCCGGCAGCGGCCTCGGTGTGAGCAACAGCGCCGGCGAGCACCTCCTCTTCGGTGTCGAGGCGTTGTTCTTCATCGACATCGGTCAGCTGAGCGGCCTCGATTTCGTCGAGCTGGAATCGCAGCAGGTCTAGCTCGCGAGCCCTTGTTCGTTCATCGCCACCAATGCCATTCAGATCGGCGACAAGCCCGGCGCGACATTTGCGAATGTCGGTCAGCTCGCTCAGGTCAACCCCGGCATAGGTGTCGAGCGCCGCTCGTTGCGGCCCGACGGAAAGCAGACTCTGGTGGCTGTGCTGGCCGTGCAGATCCACCAGTGCTGATCCTTGTTCGCCCAGCTGCGCTGCGGTCGCCAACCGACCGTTGATGTACGCCCGCGAGCGTCCGTCAGTGGGCACGGTGCGGGCCAAGATGATCTCATCATCGCCAACCACGAAGCGGCCCTCGATATGGGCTTCCCCCGCTCCGTCGCGTACCACTGTCGCGTCGGCACGGTCACCGAGCAGCAGGTTGATGGCCTCGATCAGCATGGTTTTTCCGGCACCGGTCTCACCAGTGAGCGCCGTAAGGCCGGGACCGAATCGCAACGTAAGGTCAGCGATGATGCCCATGTTTTCGATGTGCAATTCGGCGAGCACGCCGGCTACCGATCCGAGAGGCCGAATTTGGCCTTCAAGATTTGATGGAACGGGCTGGCGCCGAACCGCACGAAGCGGGCCCGCGTCTCGGATGCTGTGCAACGAATGACGTCACCCGGAACCAAGCGGGCGATGTGTCCGCCGTCGATGGTCAGTTCCGCGTTGCGGTGGCCCAGCACTTCGATCTCGATCGATTCGTCCGGACCGAGTACGAGGCTACGGTCGAAGAGCATGTGCGGCGACACGGGCGTCACCAGAATGGCCCGATGTGACGGCGACACGATGGGTCCGCGGGCCGATAGCGAGTACGCGGTTGAGCCGGTCGGCGTGGCGACAATGAGTCCGTCCGCGGCGTAGGTGGTGAAGTCGGCACCGTCGATGGTCACGAGCAGATGCACGGTATGACCAGCCTCGCTCTTTTCCACCACCACCTCATTCAGCGCCAAACTGGCTTCTCCGCCGACCCGTTCCACCGCCAGCATCATGCGTTCTTCGATGGTGGCCTTACCACTGAAGTACCGATCCAGCGACGCAATGAGCGCCGGTGGCTCCACCTGCGTGAGATAGCCGAGCGCTCCGACATTTACGCCGATCACCGGCGTACCCAGCGTCGCCACCCGGCGCACGGCGCGAAGCATGGTGCCGTCCCCGCCGATGCTGAGCGCCAAGCCAGGTACCAGCAGGTCGTCGGCTCGGTCGCAGTCAGTGAGGTCAAGCGCTTTGGCGTCCTCCTCGGAGACGAACAGGCGATGCCCACGTTCGGCGAGCCACGGCGCGATAGATCGCACCAGTTCAATGGCGTCGGTTCGTTCGTGGTGGGCCACGACCAGGACGTCAGTCATGGGAAACTCTTGCATGAACCAGGAACTCCACGTTGCCTTGGCCGCCTTTGATGGGCGATTCGATCTGACCGATCACCAGCGCGCCGCACGCGGCGAGCGCGGCGGCAACATCGGCGCAGGCCCGTTCGTGCAGTGCCGGATCGGTGATGATGCCCTTCCCCTTCGACACGTCAGCCTTGCCCGCTTCGAACTGCGGTTTGATGAGCAGCACCATCTGTCCGCCCGGCCCCGCCGCGGTGACGAGCGGCTCGGCCACGACCGTCAGGGAGATGAACGACAGATCGGCTACGACCAGGTCGAACGGTGCGCCGAGCTCCGCCAGGTCGGCATGGCGGATGTTGGTCCGCTCGATCACCGTCACGTGCGGATCCTCGCGAAGCTTCGGATGAAGCTGACCGTGACCAACGTCGAGCGCCACCACGTGCGCTGCGCCCCGCTGCAGAACGCAGTCGGTGAAACCACCCGTTGATGCCCCGACGTCGATGATGCGTAGACCGCTCACATCGATGTTGAAGGCATCCAGCGCGCCAACGAGCTTCTCGCCACCGCGGCTGACGTACTTCTTGGGGGGACCAATGATCACGATTGGTTCGTCGCTGCCCACCAGGCGGGCCAGCTTGAGCGCGGGAGCACCACCGACCAGCACCCGGCCCGCTTCCACGACATCGTGCGCCTCACGACGACTCTCCACCAGGCCGCGCCGCACCAGTTCGACATCGAGACGCCGGCGCACGACCGTTAACGCTACTGCCCGCGCCCGTGATCGCCATGTCCGTTGGCGTGTCTCAGGATGTTTGCTTCTTGGCCGCTGCCTTCTTGACCGGCGCCGCCTGCTTCGCGGCAGCTTTCTTTACGGGAGCTTTCTTAGCCACGGCCTTCTTGACCGGCGCTGCCGTCTTGGCCGCTGCCTCCTTGACCGGCGCGACTTTCTTAGCCACGGCCTCCTTTACCGGAGCAGCCTTATTCGCGCCGGCTTTCGCAGTCGCAGTCGCAGCAACGACAGTGACAGGTTTGGCCCCTTGTGCTGGCGCAGTGGTGTTGTCTCCGACCAGACCGAAATGCTTCAGCTGGCGATGCACTTCGCCCTGGATCATTTCGACCAGCTGCTCAGCGCCGCGCTTGGATTGCTCTACGAGCTTCTCGACGTTTTCCTGCAGATCACCGGACATGTTCTCGCCGCTCTTCACAAGCGTCTTGATCAGGTCCTCGGCTTTGCTTTGAGAGATGCCGGTCATGGCCATACCGACTTCCAGCATCTTTTTCAACGGGTTGTTTTCGTTCACGGCGCAGAGCGTATCGGCATTTCTCGTCACTGCCCTGCCGTAAGGTCGCGCTGTGCTACCGCTTCGGGACGACAACCCCACTCGACATCGGCCGTTCGCCACGATCCTGCTCATCGTGATCTGTGCCGCCGTGTACTTCCTGGTGCAACCAACGCCGTTCTCCAGTACCTCTGACGATGCTCGATTCGAGTACCGCTACGCTGCTATCCCCACCGAGGTCGTGCACGGCCATCCGCTGGCAACCTGCGAGGTTGGTACCGGCATCCTCGGAGCGGCGTCCAGTTCCATTGCGTGCAAACAGCCGGGCGGCATCGTGCCGTATGCTCCGGGCAAGCACACCCGACTGGCTGTCATCACGTCGGTGTTCTTACACGCCAGCATCATCCATCTCCTCGGCAACATGCTCTTCTTATGGATCTTCGGCAACAACATAGAGGACCGCCTTCGCCCCATCGGCTACCTACTGTTCTTTGTTGCCGGTGGCATCGTGGCCACCATTGGTCACGTCATAGCCGACGGGTCGAGTCGAGCGCCGGTGGTGGGCGCATCCGGTGCCATCGCCGCGGTGATGGGTGCCTACCTGGTCTGGTTTCCGAAGGCGAGGGTGCAGACCCTGGTCTTCTTCTTACCGATTCGGCTGCCGGCATTCATCGTGTTGCTGGTGTGGCTGGTGCTGCAGTTCTTTACCTCAAGGGGCTCGCATGTGGCCTGGGTCGCCCACGTGGTCGGATTTGTCTTCGGTGCCGTCGTGGCCGTGGTGCTCGGGAGGCGTTGCCCTCAGCCTTCGGCCAACAACACCCGGCTCATCTGACCCAGGTCGTCTGCGATCAGACTCGGCGTCGGTTTGATCGGCAGATCATTCGGACGAACCACGCCGGACAGCACCAACCCGAACCGTGCGCCGAGCCGCACCGCGAACTCTCCGTCCGTGTCTCCCCGGTCGCCGATCATCACGAACTCGCCGTCATGTCCAAGCGCAGCGCGCACCACCTCGGCCATCGGCCCGTGGGGCTTGCCTGCAATGACGGGCGCTTTGCCTGATCCGGTTTGCACGGCGGCCACCAGTGACCCACACCCGGGAATCGGGCCGTCGGGCGTGGGGTAGGTGGCATCGTCGTTGGTTGCGATGAACCGAGCACCTTGGCGGATGGCGGTCGCTGCTTTGCGTAAAGCCTCGTAGTCGAATGTGCGGTGAAAACCTACCACCACGACATCGGCCGGTCCATCGGTGACGATCTCGGCTCCTGCGGCGATCAGCTCCTCATGGGCGCCAGGCCCACCAAGCAACAGCACCCGCTCACCAGCGTGGATAAGCGATGCCGCCGCCTGCGCGCTGGTGAACACATCACCGTCTGCGGGAATGCCGAATCGAGCGAGCTTGGCTTCCACCGTCGACACCGGTGAGAAGGAGTTGTTCGATACGAACGTCACCCGATGCCCCGCCGCCCGTAAGGCAGCGACGGCTTCCGGCGAGCCAGGAATCAGGTTGTCGGCCAACCAGATCACGCCGTCGAGGTCGCAGATCACATTCACGCCGCGATCCTCCCATGCGGTTGCCGGCCGAGCCCAACGTCGACCGGTGAGCGGGCGGAGGTCGGCTCGCTTCTGGCATCATGCGTGGGTGCCTCGTTTCGAACCCTTCGCCGCCCTCCGCTACGCCGCCAAAGTACCGCTGGCCGACGTAACCGCGCCGCCCTACGACGTGTTGTCGGACACCGACCGTGCCTCGCTGGCCGGCCGGCATCCGTACAACGTGGTGAAGATCGACGTACCGATTGAAGCTGATGGACCGAACCGCTACGACATTGCGGGCAAGTTGATGTGCGAATGGATCGGCTCGGGCGTGCTGGTGCAGGACCGAGGCCCTTCGTTCTACCGGTACACGATGACGTTCAATGACGAAGCCGGGATACTGCACACCACGGTGGGCGTAGTGGGCGGCCTTGAGGTGCGCGCCGCCGGTTCGGGTGAAGTACTGCCTCACGAGCAGACCACCCCGAAGGCCAAGACTGATCGGCTCGATCTGACACGCTCCACCGGCACCAACTTGTCGGCTGTGTGGGGCCTGTCGATGGCACCCGGCATAGGTGCCACCATTGCGGCCGCTGCGGCCACCCTCATCGGCGAGTTTACCGATGATGCCGGTGTTGGCCACCGTTTGGAGCGCATAGAGACGGCCGATGCAATCGCCTCTATTCAGGCCGCGGTAGAGGCGGCGCCAGTCGTGATCGCCGACGGCCACCACCGCTATGAAATCGCTCGTGTGTTTCGAGCTGAGCAGCAGGCCGCCGGACACCCGCAGGGTCCGCACGACCTCACTATGACCTTCGTGGTGGAATTGGCGCCAGAGCACCTCTTCGTGCAGGCCATCCACCGTCTGCTCACCGACATTCCCGCCGGTACCGATCTGTTGGCCGAGTTGTCGCCATCGTTCGACGTCACGCCCGCCGGCAATGTCTCCACATACACGTTGCAGCACATGACCTCGAACGGCTCGCTGTGTCTTGTGCACCCGGACGGCACGGGCACATTCTTGAAGCCAAAGCCGGAGGCGTTTGACGGCGAGCGAGACCTGGATACCGCCCGTCTTGAACGCGCTCTCGCCAGCGTCACCCACACAAAGGCCTACCAGCACGGCGTCGACAACATTGTCGGGGCCGTTACCAGCGGCAAGGCGCAGTACGGCGTGCTGCTGCGGCCGGTACCGATTGCCGAGATCGAACGCACTGCGCATGAGGGCCTCTTGATGCCGCCGAAGTCGACGTTCTTTGCCCCAAAGCCAAAGACGGGTCTGGTTTTTCGACAAGTCCGCTAACCGACCGCACTCAGCTCGATCGCCACGCGGTGAAGCGCCTTTTCGATCTTCTTGGCCGCAGTCGCGCGCAGCACATCAACGGCTTGTACCTCGGTGCGGCTACCCGTTGCGCCACCCGCGGCAAAGAAGCGACGTCGCACGGACCCGAGCACCACCACCTCAGTACCCTTCGGGAGCACGGGAGCGTCTCCGCGCTGCAGGCTGACCGGGACCGATCGAGCGCCCCCTTCGCCATCCCGAGTGGTCACTTCGTAGGTGACAAACCAATCCCCTGACGGCAGGCTGCGCTGCACCGCGTCCGAGGACAGCGTCCCTCGCAAAACAACAATGTTCATGTCGAACCTCTTCACATGTTCGGGTACCAAAGGGGAAGTAGCCCTCACCGTACAGAGGGGGTGTCACAAGGTTGAGAGACCTTGGTCGCTCCGGCGCGTGCTTGTTATGTCGGCCACATCCTCGTCTTCCAGGACTGAGTACTCATCCGGAACCGAGAAGCAACGCTGCACAGAAGGTGACGAAAGTGCCTTCGATCGGCTATCTTCTGGCACCCCCAACGGAGGAAAACGTTTTTCATGGCCAGCAGCATCGAGTCCACCCCAACCGAGACCGAAGCGTCCACCGATGTGGCCGAGTCGTCCGCTCCCGAGACTGTCCAGACCGAAGCCGAAGCGGCCGTGGTCGAACCGGCCGTGGCCGAGTCAGCTCCGGAAGTACCGGCCGCTGCGCCGAAAGCTGCGGCACCGTCCAACTCCCGGTTCTCTGAGGCTGAGCGCACCCTGCGCAAAGAGCGCGTCGCCAAGGCGAAAGATGCGCTCGCCCGTTCTGTCGGCGTAAAGGGTGACCACGTTGCCCCCGCCCGAGCGTCGCTCAAGATGTACCTGCAGCGTCTGAACGAGCCCAACCAGCCCGACGACGCCCGTTTCGAGTTACTCATCAACGGCCCGTTCACCGCACCGCCCAAGAAGAAGACGAACGACCGCAAGTTCTGACGCCCCGCGGGCCCCGCCTTTCGGGCATCCGCTTGCACCAAGACTGCCCGGGCCGCTCACAGCGACCGGGCAGCGTGCTGTAAGGGGTCAGCGGCCGAGGCCGCCCAGGCGATACTCAACGTCGGCGAAACCAGGCAGCACATCATTGATCTGCCGGAACAACTGCCGGGCCCGAGGGACGTTGCCAGCTCGGTCGTAAAGGTCGGCCAGCGCATACCAGGTGCGGATGTGGTGGTCCTTCACCTTCTTTGGTGTGGCCGCGGCGGCCTTCTCAAGCAGCGCAATGGCTTCTTTGAACATCTCCCGGTCGGCAAGCGAGCCCGCATAGACAATTCGCCCTTCAGCCACGATCTCCGCAGACGGTGAAGCGGACCTGAGCTCTTCCCACAGCTCCTCGACGGTGGAGAACCGTTTGAGTGCGCGATAGCAGTCGGCAAGCACAGGATGCTGGTCGTAGGAGTCGGTGAGTAGACGGTAGGCCTCCATCTCGCCGGCCGCCTGTCGCCACCGCTCCAGGCGGTAGAGGGTGAGCCCGTAGAGCTCGCGCACGGCAGGGGCGCCTGGCGCCTCCTCAGCCAGTTTGGCGATGATGCGCTTGGCGTCGCTGTAACGCTCACGTTCGAACGCACCCCGTGCCGCGTCGAGTCGCTCCTCGAGCTTCACCGCCCGCTTCGCCCCGACGGCCTGCTGCAGCTCAACCACCACTTCCGGAGGTAACGGCTTTGACTTCGACCGCTCCAACGGCGGCGAACTCGGCTCGGCCCTTGCAACCGCTGCTTCGGCTGCATCACGAATAGGACCGTCGTCTACCCACTTCTCGGCTTGCCATGGTGCCTTTTCAAGAGGCTTCGCTCCAGCAGATCGGGGACGGTCACTCTTGCGAGGCGACGGCAGCAGCGGCGCAGCAGCATCCAATCGACGATTCAACTGGCGCACTGGACGGGGGGCACGCTTTTCATACGGCTCCGAGGTGCGCTGGCTACCCAAGCGGGATTCACGTGCCGTCCGTGGTGTACCAGCGCCGCGCTTAGTGCCCGTGGGCCGGCCCGTAGATGAGGATCGCGGCCCAGTTTCACCTGGCCCCGATGCCGTGCGGTCGTCAACGAACCAGGGGCGGTCGGAAGCCTGCGGCGTCTTGTTGATAGCAGCGTCTGGACCCGACGGTTGCCCTTTGCGAGCGGCGGCTCGAGCCGATCCGGGTGAGCGCCGAACGGAGGCAGATCGGCCGGCGGGACGAGCTTCGGCACCATCTGTTTTGGGGCGCGAGAAAGAAGAGTCGTCAGAAGTTGGCACGCCGAAAGTGTAGGCGAAGCGCAACTCGGGGCGAAAACGACAACAACCCACAGATCTCTGTGGGTTGTTGTACTAGATAAATCCCGGCGACGACCTACTCTCCCAAGGGGTCTACCCCTAAGTACCATTGGCGCTGGTGGTCTTAACTGCCGTGTTCGGAAAGGGAACGGGTGTGTCCCCACCGCTATGGCCACCGGAAATCTGTTGTCAAGGGGCGGCACCCATTACGGGCGCCCCTAAGAACTTCAGAGCGAGCACGAACAAATAAAATGAAGAAATCAAGCCCTCGGCCGATTAGTACCGGTCAGCTACACGTGTTACCACGCTTCCACTTCCGGCCTATCAACGTGATGGTCTCGTCACGGGCCTTACCACCTTATGGTGTGGGTGTACTCATCTTGAGAAAGGCTTCCCGCTTAGATGCTTTCAGCGGTTATCCCTTCCGAAGGTCGCTAACCAGCCATGCTCCTGGCGGAACAACTGGCACACGAGAGCTTCGTCCATCCCGGTCCTCTCGTACTAGGGATAGCTTCTCTCAATACACCTCCGGGTGCAGAGGATAGGGACCGAACTGTCTCACGACGTTCTGAACCCAGCTCGCGTACCGCTTTAATGGGCGAACAGCCCAACCCTTGGGACCTGCTTCAGCCCCAGGATGCGATGAGCCGACATCGAGGTGCCAAACCTT
>JANMCE010000070.1:0-3509 GCA_031360915.1 Actinomycetes bacterium
GGCCTCTGTGCTCCCGAAGATGTATTGGATGCGACCCCGGCCGCGCTCACGCTCGATCTGACGCCAATGCGCCCCACCCGGGTTCTTGATGCGGCTGCGCGTGGGGGCCTCAGCGAAGTCACCGCCGCTGGAATGGTGGCCCGTTCGTGGCCCCCACGTGCGGTCTCGGACGGAGTAGCAATCGATCGGGATGCGTTCGCCGTTGAGCACCAACTCGCCGGTGAGGTGGCCGAGCTGATCGAGGTGGGGATTGTTGACCATGGGCGCCTCACCCGGCGTAAATCGCACGGGGGCATGCACGCTGCGGTGCTCGAACTCGACACTGAACCGGGCGGCCGGGTCGGCATAGCTGATGTGGTAATCCATCAGGGGAGTGAGCATCCGCTGGCTGAAACCACCGCCTGGGAAGGTGATGTTACGCAGGTCAACGTCGCTGTCGATCGGCACATCAACGGCGTTGCGGTAGTAGGGGAGGCGGCCCGGGTCAGACCCGGTCGGGTCCCACACATAGACCCGCCAACTGACGGTGCCCCGGTTGGTATGCCGGCCCGCATGCAGCCAACCACCCAGCCTACGGTCGGGCACCGAAAACGAAAACCACGTCGTCTCCAACCAAAGTGGATCGGTCGAAGTCGGCACGTGATACGTGTCGTCCTCCAGCTCAAACGGCGTATCCATCGTCAACGTCGGAGCCTGATCGGCGTTGGAGCCGGAGGTGGAAGGGGTGTCTGCGGTCATGATGAAGCATCGCTGTTGACGGCGCGCACGAGATCAATCGTGCGACCTAGGGTGTCGAGTCGCTCTTGCGGGGTGCGGCCCATTGGTTCAAGGCGCAGGTCGGTGACGCCGGAATCTCGGTAGGCCCGAATGCGGGCGCTGACCTCGGCGTCAGTGCCCATCAGGCTGGTGCGGATGGCCAGTTCGTCGGGCACCGCAGCGACTGCTTCCTCCCGCTTTCCGGCCAGCCACAGGTCGCGCACGGAGCGTGCCGCGTCGGCGTACCCGATGCGGGAGAAGGCATCGTTGTAGAAATTGGTGGTCGGCGACCCCATCGCCGAAAGCTGGAAGGCAAGCGCTTTCTTGCGGCGAAGCAGTGGGCGTTCGAGGTCGTCGCTGAACACCACCGGCCCGCCTGCCGTGATGCGGAATCGGTCGAGACTCCGGCCCGCGGTAGCTGCGCCCCCACGGATCTGGTCCAGGTAATAGTCGGCGGTCTCCGGCACGAAACAGGTGGCAACCCAACCGTCGGCGGCCGCTCCGGTGTATTCGAGCGCCTTCGGCCCGAGCGTGGCCAAATGGATGGGAATGCCAGGCCGGGGAGGTTGGCCGACACGGATGGCCTTACCCTCGCCGCCCGGTAGCGGAAGCACGATTTGGTTCCCCGTGTAGGCAACCTTCTCGCCGCTGAACGCAAGGCGGACGACATCGACCGTCTCCTTCAGTCGTTCCAGCGGTCGGGCGTACTGCTGGCCATGCATGCCTTCGACGATCTGCGGGCCACTCGCGCCAAGACCGAGGATGAATCGGCCGCCGGACACATGATCGAGCGTCATCGCGGTCATCGCCGTCATCACCGGAGCGCGGGCAGTGATCTGCAGGATGCCAGACGCCAGCTCCATGCGGGTGGTCCGGGCCGCGAGGAAGGCCAGCGGGACGACGGCGTCGGTGCCCCACGCTTCGGCCGACCACATCGAGTCGACGCCCAGTCGTTCGGCTTCAACGACGTGCTGGGCGACATCCTCAAAGGAGGGTGAGGCGTCGAAGACGAAATCGTCGAGGGTGATTGCGGTGCGCATCGTCGTCTCGCTCTCTCGACCGGCTCAGGTACCGGTGAATTCGGGTGGACGCTTGGTTGCAAATGCCTTCATGCCCTCTTTGAAATCGCTGCTTCTCAGCGTCAGCTCGACCGCCATCGACTCGGCGTGGAGCGCCTGTTCCAAGGTGCCGGCGGTGCCGTCGTGAAGCAGCCGCTTGGTCGCGGCGAGGGCCTGTGTTGGGCCTTTGGCGAGTCGCTGGGCTCGCTCCCGGCTGATGACGTCAAGTTCAGCGTCGGCCACAACCTCGGAAATCAGACCCCAGGCAGCGGCCGTTGCCGCGTCGATGCGGTCGCCGAGATACAGCAGTTTCTTTGCGTAAGTGAGGCCGATAAGGCGGGGGAGAAGCCACGATCCGCCGCTGTCGACGCTGAACCCTCGGTCAGAAAATGGTTCGGCGAAACTGGCTCGTTCCGCAGCTAACACGAAGTCGGTCGCCAGCGCCAAATGCAACCCGAACCCGAGCGCCGCGCCCTGTACCGCAGCGATCGTCGGGAGCGGGCAGTGGAACACTGACGCAATGAGGCGATGATGGGTGGCACGCTGCTGGCGGACCATATGCCCATTGACCGGCCGCTGATCCGGGCGCGGCTCGTTCTGCGAGTTGCTCAGGTCAGCCCCGGTGCAAAACTGCCGCCCCTCGGCCCGAATGAGTACCGCCCGCACCCCGTCGTTGTCTGCCGCCCATCCATCGAAAAAGTCGCCGAGGTCTCGGGCGCCCGAGCTTGAAAGCGCATTGCCCACGTGTGGCTTGCTCAACGTGACAATCGCAACCGCGCCATCGCGCTCGATGGAGAACTCTGGCTCACTCACCCCGCTGATAATAGGTCAATAGTTTCGGCCCGAGGCCCATGCCTAGGGTCGGCCGAGCAGCTTGGCGTTGCTCCAGGTCAGTACGCGCTCGTCCGGCGTGAATCGAACCCAGCGCATTGTCGAGGCATAGCTCGCTGCTGCGGCGACGGGCATCTCGTCGCTTGGCAAGCGGAAGGCATCGTACTTGCGGGATGTCTCGGCCTCGATCACACTGAGCAACTCGGCGTCTGGCTTGATCTGCTCGGCGTGACCGGTGAAATGGACGGCCTTCAGATCCGCCCAGAAATCACCGGACTCAACCAGGAACGACGCGCGGGGATCGTTGGCCAGTCGCAGCAGCTTCTTGCCCCGCGTCTGGACGTAGACCGCGCGGTCGATGACGGCGAACCACAGCGGCAGCGAAACAGGCATGCCGTCGCGTCGCAGCGTGGTCATGGTGCCCGTGTGGGCATTGGCCACGAAATCCCAAATCTCGTTTTCTGTCATTCGAAACCCGGCCATTAGCGGTTGATCGATTTGGCGATAGCGACGGGGATCGAAAGGTCGGCGAAACGGGGGGCACGCTTTTCTTGGAAGCTTTGGACACCTTCGGCGAAGTCGGCATGTTGGCCCATTTCGGACATTTGGATGAGCGACCGCAGCCGGGATTCTTCCGCGGTGCGCTCCCAGTCATCGTTGATCTGGCCCTTGATCATCGACAGCGAGACCGGCGAGCAATTTTGGGCTAGATCGTGGGCGTACGCGAGGGCAGTGGGCAGCAGATCGTCGGGTTCGCAGACCTGGTTGATCAAACCGATCCGCGCTGCCTCGTCCGCCAGAACAACGCGAGCCGAGAGCAGTAGATCCATGGCGACGCCGGTGCCGACAAGTCGGGGAAGAATC
>JANMCE010000089.1:0-10620 GCA_031360915.1 Actinomycetes bacterium
TCATTCCTCGCTTTCACCGCTCGAACCGTGTTTGGCATCAACAGTGACGAACTCGGTAACCCGGTCACCGCAGCGCTGTCGTCACTGATGCTCTTCGCAGCAGGAGCGCTCGTGCCGCTCATGCCGTGGTTCTTCACCCGCTGCTTGCCGGAGCCATCTGGTCACTTGCCCTCACCGCGACCGCTGCGCTCTTTGTCGGTGCGTATGTGAGCCGGTCAGCCGGCATGCCCCAATGGAAAGGCGCCTTGCGCCAATTCCTCATTGTTCTCGCTGCTGCTGGCGTCACCTACGGCATCGGCAAACTCGCCGGTACCGCCATCGGTTAACGAGACGCGAGCCAAACGCGGCGTATCGTCACAAGTCGTGGACCTGACCCACCCGCTCACCAGGCTCGTCAGACGCCCACCAGGTCCGTGTTCTTCGGACGCAGGTAGACGAGCACTGTGACCGCGAGGCAGATCGCGCAGAACGCGATGAAACCGACATAGGCCCTGGTGCCGCTACCGCTCGACAGGAAGCTTTGACGCAGGGCCATGTTCACAAGCACGCCGCCGAACGACCCGACTGCTCCGGTCAATCCGATCAGGGCTCGCGATCGACGCTTGACGATCAGCCCGCCACCGGCGATCATCGAGGCGAAGGTGATCGTGGTGACCAGTGCCCCGCCGTGACGGTCGGCCAGCTTGCCACCGAAGGGGCGCATGATCGAACCGAGCAAGGGTCCGAGGAAAGTGATGTATGCAGCTTTCACCGGAGTGTTAAAGATGTCGGCGAACTGCACCTGCAACACCTGGCCGAACGCAATAGGTAGTCGGGATCAGCAGTAACAGCGCGCTGATCACCGTCCAATTGCGGCCGCCGAACTTGGCGATGGCCAACGTGCACGGCAACCGCAGCCCAGCGCCCACCGCCGCCGGAGTCGAGGTCAGCAGGAATTTGTCAGCGGGAGTGAGGCCATAGTCCTTACCGAGGAACAGCACGAAGACCGACCACAGACTCCATACACAGAACCCGATGTGTTCGGACATGATCGAAAAGATGAGGGTGCGTCGAGCGATCTGCTGACCGCCGCCTTCCCACGCTGCTACGTCCTCCGGGTTTCAATCGTCGATCCAATGGGCGCAGGTCGCCTTGCGGTCGCGAACCTGAGGAGGGTGTTCGGCCAGTTGTTCCGCGGTGAGACCTTCGGTGGTGAGTGCCATATGGGCGCGGTACGTGTGGAGGGTTTCCTGGTTATGTCCGTCGCATGGCCATCGCGTATCCGTGGCGCACAGACGTCGACCAGCCGTTGTGAGAAGTTGCCATCAAGGGCCGGTATGCTGCGCGTTATCAGGTCAATCGAGCTTGGAGGCACCCATGGGAAACGGCTTACTCGTTGGCACCCGTAAGGGCATCTTCGTACTGAAGGCCGACGCCGATCGACACACCTGGTCGGTGAGCGCACCGCACTTTCTCGGGCATATCGCCCAGCACGTCGTGCAGGATCCTCGCAATCCGCAGAGCATCCTCGCCGGCATGAGCACCGGCCATCTTGGTCCGACGGTTTTTCGTTCCGACGACGGAGGCGACACGTGGAAAGAGGCCACTAAGCCACCCGCATTCCCTACCGAGGAGCGGTTGCAGCGCAGCCTCAAATCGGTCTTCTGGCTCTCGCCCGGCCATCAGACCCAGCCCGGCGTTTGGTACGCCGGCGGGTCACCGCAGGGCCTGTTCCGCACTGACGACAGCGGTGATACGTGGACCACCGTCGATGGCTGGAATGATCACCCGATGTGGGAGACGTGGGCTGAGTGGCCGGTAGAGCAAACACCTGACGGGTCCATGTTGCACTCGGTCGCGCACGATCCTCGCGACCCCGCGCATATGTACATCGGTCTGTCATCCGGCGGAGTGTTCGAGACGCTCGACGGTGGTACCGACTGGCATCCGTTGAACCTCGGCGTCGCCAGCCCGATGTTTCCCGACAAGGACATGGAGTTCGGTCAGGATCCGCATTGTGTCCGCATCCATCCCAACAATCCCGATCGGCTCTACCAGCAGAACCACTGCGGCATCTACCGCATCGACCGACCGGCAACCCGCTGGCAGCGCATCGGCAACAACATGCCGAAGTCGGTCGGTGACATCGGCTTTCCGATCGAGCTGCATCCTCGCGATCCCGACACCGCGTGGGTCTTCCCGATGGACGGCACTGACGTGTGGCCGCGCACCAGCCCCGACGGCAAGCCTGCTGCCTACCGCACACGCGACGGCGGCGAGAGTTGGACCCGGTGCGACAAAGGCCTGCCCGACACGGGATGGTTCACGGTGAAGCGACAAGCCATGACCGTCGACAACCACGAACAGATTGGCGTCTACTTCGGCACCACCAGCGGCGAAGTGTGGGGCAGCACCGACGAAGGCGAAACGTGGCACCCGGTAGCGTCGCACCTGCCCGAGATTTACACGGTCGAACCCGCCACATTCAGCTGAGCACGATGCCCCGCGTCCGCATCCCCACACCATTATTGTCCTACACCAATGCCACCTGGGTGCAGGCCACGGGCGACACGGTTGGAGAGGTGATGGCCGACCTCGATCGCGCCTATCCCGGACTGAGGTTTCGCGTTATCGATGAACAGAACGCAATCCGCAAACACATGCGCATCTTCCTCAACAGTGACATCGCCGATGACCTCGCGACTCCGGTAACCGAAGCCGACGAGGTCACCCTCATGCAAGCCCTCTCGGGCGGTTAAGCGGACGCTCCGTCTGGCACCGACCGGCACGGTCGGCTAGACATCGGCAGAGAACTTGCGGGGGCAAGATCCGTAACCGAGGGGACACGTCATGACCGCCGTCGAGACCGTTTCACCAACCGCCGCCCTTTCCGGATGGCTGACCGAGTTCAGTCACGCCCTCGAATCGGGCAACATCGACGCCGCCGTCTCGATGTTCGCGCCCGAGAGCTACTGGCGCGATCTGGTGTCGTTCACCTGGAATATTGTGACGGTCGAAGGCCACGCCGGTGTGCGCCACATGCTTGAGCATTGCCTTGCCCAGGCCGGACCTTCGGGCTTTCATCTGGTTGGTGAGGCCAACGAAGCGGGAGGTGTCACCGACGGCTGGTTCGACTTCGAAACCGCAGTCGGCCGGGGCCACGGGCAGATTCGCCTGCTCGGAGACAAGTGCTTCACGCTGCTCACTACGTTGGTGGAGTTGAAGGGACACGAAGAACCAAACGGTGACAACCGGGAGCGAGGGGTGCAGCACGGCGTGGTGCCGGGCCGAAAGAGTTGGCTGGAAACCAAAGCCGACGAAGCGGCCTCCCTCGGCTACACCGATCAGCCCTACGCCGTCATCATTGGCGGTGGACAAGGCGGCATCGCCCTCGGGGCCCGCATGCGCATGTTGGGCATTCCCACCATCATCATCGAGAAAAACCCTCGCGCCGGGGACTCGTGGCGCAATCGCTACAAGTCGCTCTGTCTTCACGACCCGGTCTGGTACGACCATCTGCCCTACATCAAGTTCCCCGACAACTGGCCGGTGTTCACCCCGAAGGACAAGATCGCCGACTGGCTGGAAAGTTATACGAAGGTCATGGAGCTCAACTACTGGGGTTCCACCGAGTGCAAGAGCGCTGCCTACGATGACGCCACCGAAGAGTGGACCGTCACGGTGGAACGCAAGCACAGTGACGGCACCAGCGAGACCGTCGTGTTGAAACCGAAGCAACTCGTGCTAGCGACGGGGATGTCGGGTCGACCGAACATCCCCGAGATCTCCGGAGCCGCATCGTTCAAGGGTGACATTCATCATTCCAGCGCCCATCGCAGCAGCGAAATCTATAACGGCAAGAAGGCCCTCGTGCTCGGCTCGAACAACTCCGCTCACGACATCTGTGCGGCGCTCTGGGAGAGCGGTGCCGACGTCACCATGATCCAACGTTCCTCCACGCACATCGCCCGTTCGAACACGTTGATGGAACTGGCCCTCGGCGATCTCTATTCTGAGCGGGCGGTGGCCAATGGTGTCACGACCGAGATCGCGGACCTCATCTTCGCGTCGCTGCCGTACCGCATTTTGCACACCTTTCAGATCCCCGTGTACGAGGAGATGGAACGAAGAGACAAGGAGTTTTACGACAAGCTCGAAGCCGCAGGCTTCATGCTCGACTGGGGAGACGACGGTTCGGGCTTATTCATGAAATACCTGCGCCGTGGCTCGGGCTACTACATCGACGTAGGCGCGTGCGATCTCATCATTGACGGCAGTGTGAAGCTGCGAAGCGGCGTCAGCATCGCTGAGATCAGGCCTACCTCCGTGGTGCTTACCGACGGCAGCGAACTTGATGCCGATCTCATCGTGCTGGCCACCGGTTACGGGTCGATGAATGGCTGGGCGGCGAGCCTCATATCGCAAGAGGTCGCCGACAAGGTCGGCAAGTGCTGGGGACTCGGCTCGGACACCACTAAGGACCCCGGACCCTGGGTGGGGGAGCAGCGCAACATGTGGAAGCCGACCAAGCAGGATGCGCTCTGGTTCCACGGAGGCAATCTGCACCAGTCCCGCCACTACTCCCAGTTCCTCGCGCTGCAACTCAAGGCCCGCCAAGTCGGCATACCCACTGTGGTCTACGGCATGCCCGAGACCCACCACCTCAGCTAGACGAAGGCGTCGACTTCAGGCGCTGCTTGATCTCGAGCGCAACAGCGTGCTCGGCATCGTACGAGGCCGATCGCTGCGGCCGGCCTCGACGGCTTGAAAGATTTGCTCGGCATCAACATTTCCGCAGCCCAGATCTTCGCGATCACCTGCTCGACGCGCAGGCCTTCAATGCGCTCGTCACTTCGGTCGGCGACCAGAGCTATCTGCTCGTACAATTCCTGGCCGACCCCACCTCCTTCACACCTCGATGTCGTCGCCGAGGGCGTGGAGACGGCTGAGCAGGCTCGTTTCCTGGTGGACCTCGGGTGCACGCGCCTGCAGGGCTACCACTTTGCCCGGCCAATGCCCGCCGGCGATTTCGGCGCGTGGGTCGCCCGCGATCTAGACCGCTCTCACGTCTAGCAAGCTCGCTGTGCCCCACGCCAGCGCGGCGCGTTGTCGGGGGGAGGCGCCTTCGCTCAGACGGGCAACCGCTTCGGCTGCCTGCCACTTTTTGAGCGTCAGAGGCTCGATGGGAACAAGCTCCCCCACCCGTTCGGCGTACGCGTCGGCGAGCACCTTCAGGGTGGCGATATCCGCCCCGACGAGGTGGGCGGGGCAGCGGCCCTGGTCGGGCGTAAGCAGTTGCATGGTTCGCGCCACGTCAGCGAGCAGGTCTCCGCATGATGCATCGAACCAGTCAACGAGCACGGCACCGCCCTTGGCCAAAATGATGTTGCCGGGGTGGAGGTCACCGTGGCAAAGCCGCGACGGGCCGCTAGCGACGGGAACAAGACTGAGGGCAGCGTCGGTGGACGTGTGAAGTGCCTCGGTGGCACGGCGGATTTTTGCCGACAACCGGTCGCCCTGACGCGGCAGCGATACCGGCGGTACCAGCGCCGCCAGTTCGACCTGCACCCTTGCCAGCATGGCTCCGCACGGCGCGCTCTGCTCGGGGTGGCTCACCACGTGGTCCCACATCGACGGTCCGACCACGCGCTCGTAAATCGCAGCGGCCCGACCTTCTAGCTGTTCGATACCGAGGAACCGGGGTGCCGGCGCGCCTACGCTCGCTACTGCTGCCGCGTAACGCGCCTCGGCATGAATCCATTCGTCAGGGGTGTTGGCGTCGGGCACCTTGGCAACCGCCCCTCGGCCCCACGCGTAGATGCGAGAGCGACTACCTGTAGCAATAAGTTCCCCGAGCCCGATAGCCACGTGTAGATCCCCCTGACTACGCTTCGGTACACCGACAGCGTAGCCGGATTGCGCTGGCTGTCGCTACGACAGGAGCCGTCCGTTGCTGGAGCCGGCCCGAAGTCCGTCGGCGTCGAAGAGGTGGACTGTCCCGTTGATCTGCAGACCGACATCGTCGCCGGGATGACCCAAGAATGGCACAGGCATCTTGGAAACGAGGGCCAGACTCTCACCGCCATGCTCGAGGGCCAAGTGCACGAACACTTCGGAGCCGAGATCCTCAGCAGTGCGGATGCGGGCCCGTAGCGGGCCGTCACCGATCTGAAGCGCTTCCGGACGAAACCCCACCGACACCGCCCCGACCAACCCAGAAAGCGCGGCCTCTCCGGCCGGATCGAACCCGATCGCTGACGTACCCAGGTGGAGAGGCCGCTCGGATCCAACGGACACCAGGTTCATCGCCGGCGAACCAATGAAACCAGCCACAAAGATGTTGGCCGGCTCGTGGTAGAGCACACCTGGCGCATCGCACTGCTGCAGGTAGCCGTCCTTCAGCACGGCAACCCTGTCCCCCATTGTCATGGCCTCAACCTGGTCGTGGGTGACGTACACCGTGGTGACCGCAAGACGGGACTGTAACTCGGCCAACTCGGTTCGGGTCTGCACGCGCAGCTTGGCATCAAGGTTCGACAGTGGTTCATCCATCAAGAAAACTGCGGGCCGACGCACGATTGCTCGGCCCATAGCAACGCGCTGACGCTGTCCGCCCGACAGGTTCTTGGGCTTGCGGTCAAGATACGGCTCAAGGTCCAGCACCCGGGCCGCCTCCCGCACCTGCTTGGTACGCTCCTCTTTGGGAACACCGGCTTGCTTGAGCGCGAAGCCCATGTTTTCGGCCACCGTGAGGTTTGGGTACAGCGCATAGTTTTGGAACACCATGGCGATGTCTCGATCACGCGGACGGGTACTGCTGACATCTTTGTCGCCGATGTAGATGGCGCCACCGTCGAGCGGTTCCAGCCCGGCCAGCATGCGCAGCGCGGTGGACTTTCCCGATCCGGAGGGACCTACAAGTACAAGCAGTTCGCCGTCTCCGATCTCAAGATCGAGCGCATTGACGGCAGGGCTCGTCGTACCCGCGTACATGCGCATAGCCTTTTCGAAACGTACTGAGGTCATCGAGATCCTTACTTGATGGCACCCATGGCGAGGCCACGGATCATTCGTTTTTGAGCAATCCAACCGGCGGCCACTACCGGAATACTGGCCAGCACGGACGCCGCAGAAAGCTTGGCCAAGAAGTTGCCGCGGGTACTGATGGTGGTGGTGACCCAAATGGGAACGGTCGCACCAAATACCGGGTTGAGCTGCACGGCGAAGAAGTACTCGTTCCAGGCAAAGATGACGCACAACAACCCGGTGGCCGCAATGCCCGGAGCCGCCATCGGGAGGATGATCGAGGTCAACTGGCCGCGCAGGCTAGCGCCATCGATCTCGGCAGCTTCGATGAGTTCACGGGGAACCTCGGAGAAGAACGAGCGCAACATCCAGACGGCAAGGGGCAGGTTCATGCCGGTGTAAAGAATGACCAACACCAGTCGGGTGTTCAGAAGATGGAACTGCTTCGCCAAAATCCACAGCGGCAGGATGGACGCGACCAGCGGCAGGAACTTGGTGGAGATGAAGAAGAACAGGACGTCGCGCCACTTCGGGACCGGACGAATCGCCAGCGCGTAGGCCGCCGGGATGGCGAGCAGCAGGACAATGATCGTTGAGCTCACCACGATCAACGCCGAGTTCGAAAATGCCTGCCCGAACGACAGCAGACCCCTTGTGCTCTTGGTGACTTCGCGATAGCGATCAAGGGTTGGTGTGAAGCTGATCTTGGGGCTGGTGGCGGCTTCCTGCTCGGTCTTGAAAGAGCTGAGCACCATCCAAGCAACGGGGAAGAAGAACAGGGCTCCGAGGATCCAGGCCAAGAGCCCAAAAAGTCCGTTTACCCAACGCTTTTCGCCGACGGCGAGTTCCTTGGTCATGCGATGTCCTCCCCTTTCAAAAGACCGGACAAGACCCGGAGCGAAACTGTGGCGATGATGATAGAAAAGATCACGACCACGATGCTGTAGGCCGACGCAGCGCCAAACCGCCAGCCGCCACCAATGGACTCTTGGAAGACGTAATAGGGAACGTTGGTCGAGCCCGGCCCGCCGCCGGTCATGACCGCCACGTGGTCAAACACCTGGATGAGGTAGATGGTGCCGAGCAGGATGCCAAGCTCCATGTACGGCCGGAGGTGGGACAGGGTGAGTTGTCGGAAGGTGGCAAACGGTGTAGCGCCATCCATCTTTGATGCCTCCAACACGTCGGCCGCTTGGCCCTGCAAGCCCGCCAGCATAATGAGCATCATGAAGGGGGTCCACTGCCAAATGAGTGTGGCCACAATCGCCCATGTGGGGTATCGGGACACAAACTCAATAGGCGTGCCGCCAAAGAGTTTCACCAGCCAGTTGATGATGCCGTAGATACCGTTGAACATCTGGTTCTTCCAGATGAGCCCCGCCACCACCGGCATCATGAGGAATGGCGTGATGAGCAGCGTGCGCACAAAACCCTGACCGAAGAACTTCCGGTCGAGCAGCAGCGCAAAGAGCGAACCGAGGATGAGGGAGCCCAGTACGGCTGCCACCGTCATCAACACGGTGATACCGGCTGCTTCACGAAAGAAGCGATCACCGATCAGGTCCTTGAAGTTGGCGATGCCAACGAACTTGCGAGGGCGAGGCGGAACGATCTTCCAGTTGGTGAGGCTGTACCAGATGCTCATCAGGAACGGGATCTGCGTGAGCAGTACCGTGAAGATGAGCGCCGGCATAAGAGGGAGCCGCCGACGCCATGAGTTGTTGACCTGCTGTCCGACTGCGGCCGAACTTTTTGAACTCATGACGTCGACGATTACCTTCCTAGGGGAGAAACATGATCAGGGAGAAGATCCTCTCCCCCGTGACTACTTGATTGCCTTGGTGGCAATCTCCTGACAGGCCTTCAACGCTGCATCGATGTCGGTCTTGCCGGCCATCACGCTGGAGAACTGCTCGGTGCACTTGTTGCCGACATCCTGGAACTCGGGAACGCCGACGAACTGCACGCCCGGCAAACCGGGACGCTTGGTGGTGCCGGGGTTATCGATCGGCGCAGCCTTCATAGCGTCGAGGGTGGGCTGAGCGAAGGCAGCGGCTGCAGCCTTGTACTCGGGGATCTCATAGGTGGAGACACGAGTTCCCGGCGGGATCGAGGCCCAACCGCCCTTGGTCTTGGTACCGGCAGCCTTGATGTAATCCTGGCCCGTCGCGAACGACAGGAACTGCCAGGCGATGTCCGGCTTGGTGTTCGACTTCGGGATGGCCAGCGACCATGCCCACAGCCAGCCCGATGCCTTGGTCTTGTTGACTGGGGCGAGGGCGAATCCGTTCTTGCCCTTCACTGGGCTGTCGTTGGCCTCAAGCAGACCGGCAGCAACCGTGGCGTCGTACCACATGGCAACCTTGCCATCCTTGTACTGCGACAGGCACTCGTTGAAGCTGGAGTTGGCGGCATCCTTCTCGCCGGCGTCCTTCACCAGACCGGTGTAGAACTGCAACGCCTGCTTGAACTCGGGCTGATCAACCATGGCCTTGTCGATGGAACCGTCAGCCTTGGCCGACCACCAGGTGCCGCCGTAGGTGTTGAGCACCGTGGTGAACGCTGCGCCCAAGTCTCCCCAGCCCGGCTTGCCACGAAGGCAAAGACCAGCAGTCGTCGGGGTGTTGACCTTCTTGGCAATGGCTGCAAGCTCATCCCACGTCGGCGCGGCCGGCATCTTGACACCAGCGGCCTCGACCAGGTCCTTTCGGTACATCACGAACGACGACTCCGCGTAGAACGGCGCAGCGTAGAGCTTGCCGTCAGCCGACAAACCGTTCTTCACCGAAGGAATGATGTCGTCGAGCTTGTACGACGCATCCTTGGTGGCGAACGGGGTGAGGTCCTGGATGAAGCCACTCTTGCCGAACTGCGGTGCCTCGTACATACCGATCATGACGGCATCAAACTGCTTGCCGCCGGCGGCAACGTCACGAGTGGTCACCTGGCGAAGTTCAGCTTCGGGAAGCAGGGTGAAGTTGACCTTGATACCGGTCTTCTTGGTGAACAGCTCGGGCGTGAGCTCGGCAATGTCCTTCATCTGCGGGTTGTCGACGATAGCGACGTTGATCTCGCCACCGGCGGGTGCTGCGGCGGGAGCTGCCGTGGTGTTGGCCGGCTTCGCGGTCGTTACGGCCGCCGGGGCCGCGGTGGTGACAGCAGCCGGGGCTGCCGTCGTTACGGCTGCCGCCGCGGCGGTGGTGACGGGGGTGGCCGTCTTGGATGAACTGCCGCAGCCCGCAGCGATTACGCCGGAAACTGCGACGAACGCAAACAAGCTCGTTCGTTTACTCGCCCGACTCTGGGCACTTCTCATGGTGTCTCCTCTGGGTCATAAGGACACGGGAGGTGCGATTTCCCCCCGGAATGCGGTCATCCTAAGTTGGCTTTGTGTTGACATTCAAGATATCCGTCACATTTTCCCAAGAATATTGGGATCTTGTATGTTGACTTACCTTCGTTTAGCGTGCCGAGCGTGAATGCACCCGAACAACTGCTGCTCCGCGCATCAACCCTTGGAGCCATCGCCAGTCGCGGCGTGCCCGTCCCAACCTATGACCGCTCGCAACTGCAACCGCGGATCGTCCATATCGGTGTCGGCGGCTTTCACCGCGC
>JANMCE010000107.1:0-14891 GCA_031360915.1 Actinomycetes bacterium
ACCAACCGGGCCGAGCGATGTCACCGCCGTCACGGGCGTGCGTGCCACCCTCCGGCCGGGTGTGGCCTTTCCAGCCGGGCGGGGCGTATTGGTGACCGAGCGGGCCGCGATCATTGTCCACGTGTCGAGTTCTACGACCCGGCAACTCTCGAGTGGGCCGGGTCGACCGTCATGAGTGAACTGCGCGCGTCTGTTCGATCACTCCCCAACGCTTCGGCTACGCTCGGGTGGGTCAAGTGAGGAGGGGAAATGAAGGAACGACGAAAGACGAGTACGTCCAACTTCGGCGTGAGCGCCCGGGAAAGCCACGACTCAACGCCGTTCTACGATCGATTTCGCGCACCGGAGCTTTCGGATGACCAGGACGTACCGAAGCCGATACCGGTAGAAGAGCCGTTCATTCACGGCGATGCACGACACATGGATCGCATCGCCGATGGATCGGTAGCGCTCGTGGTCACGTCGCCGCCCTACTTTGCGGGCAAGCAGTACGAGGAAGAGCTGGAGCGAGAGGGCGTACCCGCCTCCTACCTCGAGTACCTGGAGATGCTCACCGATGTCTTCGCCGAGTCCGTGCGCAAGCTCGAGCCCGGGGGCCGCATTGCGGTGAATGTGGCCAACCTCGGCCGCAAGCCATATCGAAGCTTGTCGGCCGATGTGATCCGCATTCTCGAACATGACCTCGGGCTACTTCTTCGAGGGGAACTCATCTGGCAAAAGGGAGAGGGCGCCAGCGGTTCATGTGCCTGGGGCTCATTCCGAAGCGCTGCCAATCCAGTGCTCCGCGACATCAGTGAGCGGGTAATCGTGGCTAGCAAGGGCCGATTCGACCGTGCTCGCTCCGTCAAGCAGCGCGCAGCAGACGGCTTGCCACACGAGAGCACGCTGATGACCGAGGATTTCATGGCCATGACCTTGGACATCTGGTCGATTCCACCTGAGAGTGCGCGCCGGGTCGGTCACCCCGCCCCGTTCCCCGTTGAGTTGCCCGAGCAGCTCATCCGTCTGTACACGTTCAAGGATGATCTCGTGCTTGACCCCTTCATGGGAAGTGGGTCGGCACTCGTCGCTGCCGCCCGCCTCGGTCGGCGCTACATCGGCTACGACCTAGACGACAGCTATGTCGATATCGCGCGTCGCCGTGTCCAGGAAGCACTGGCGCCGAGCCTGCCCGAGGTTCAACTCAGCCGGAGACGCACGGTGGAGGCGCCAGCGATAGACCTCGATGACGCCGACGATTTCCAGAGCCGAGCTACGAAAGAAGGGAAGGCAGCGCAGAAGCTCGCCGAGCAGCTCATCGAGGAGGCCGGGTTCACGATTGCAGAACGCAATCGACGCATACGCAAGACCGGCGTCACCGTGAACTTCGTCGCCACCGACGCGGACGGGGCAACCTGGTTCTTCGACGTGTCGGGCGCGTTCACGAGCCACCGAGGTGGCCTGCTCCGTACCGACACTGTGTGGAAAACACTTGGACGTGCATATGCGCTGAAGGGAGCGCGCGGCGAGGTGCCGCTGGTCTTCCTGACCAGCCACCTTCCGAAGCGGCCCAGCGAGGGAGACATCGCGCTACGCGCTGCCGGGCCAGACGCGTTCTTCGATGCGATCGAGATGCTTTCGCAGGACAGCCTCGAACGGCTCGAGCGCTACGCGAAGGGTGGGTTCACGGACAACCCACAACCGGGGTTCTGGACAGCTCAGGACCTGGCCCGGAGGACCTCGTAATGGAGCTATGGGGTGAGGCCGTAGAGATGTGGATGCAGAACCGCCCGGAGGTCGATGTGTATCCCTCGTTCGAGTTGTACACGGCGCGTGACGTCGAACTCGCCGCCCAAGAGTTGGAGTTCACTCCGCTCTTCAAGGACTGATCGATGCCGGCCGGGCTCACAGAGATCACGGAGATCGCAACTGCGCTCGGAACGCTGTCACCGAGTCTCGAGAGTGCGATGGCACATCGACCGCCGCAACTCGTCAACGTATCTGTCGAGGTTTGGGAGCGGCTTTGCGACCTGCACGAGGGTGGTGAACACGCCGACTCGTTTCTCACAGCCTTCGATAATGGGCGAGCCTTCCTGACCGCGGCGGACGGTCTTCGTTGTCGGCCGCCCCGCCGGGCCGAATGGAAGGGTCCGCACCGGCCGCCTGGCGACGACGTGATCCCCGCTGATCTTCGGATCGACCATGTTTTCCTCATTAGCTGCAAGTACCTGTCCAAGGTGCTGTTGAACCCCGGCCCGCCACGCCTGTTCGACCGACTTCTCATCGGTGAGGAGCGGTCAACAGTGAATTGGTTTGCGGAGGCTGCACCCCATGAATTCCAGGCTCTGTACGCCGCGGCGAGGTCCCACATCGCACTACCAGGTCTCCCCTCATCCGTCGGCGACCTCAGGCGCGAGCAGCAGCGTGCGCTCAAGACGGCGCTGAACTCCCGAGCCTGGCCGCAGGCCTTACAGCTGCCCTGGGCAAACCTGTGCGGCGCAGTGGCGATGGAGTCAACGCGGCGATGGCAGTCGGCGATGTCAAGCCCCCGCGACAAGTTGCGACTCCTCTGGCGAATGCTACGCGTCACCACGGCCACCTACTTCGTGCTCGGCACTGACAAGACGGCTCACCTCCGCTTGCGGATCGACTCGGCGTGGGACTGGATGCAGAGCTACGAGTTACGCGCGTTCGAGGTGGCCGCACGACACGCCGGTCAGCCGGAGGTCGCGTGGCAGGCGACGGTTAGGCGTCGGTCCGACAGCCGTGACTTGACGGTCACTGGCCACGTCGAGATCCGCTGGAGCCACGGCCGCTTTCTCGGCTGCCCTGAGTCGAAAGTCTACCTGGATACACCTCACGGCTCCGTGCCCGGATACAACCCGCTGACGTGAGTACCTCGCAGATGACGCACGCAGAGTCGGCGTCAGTCGCCACTGATCCGCTCGCCCCGTCGCGTGAGAGGCACTCAGGAGTAGCGGCTGAGGATGGACGCCTCGGTGAGATGATTCAGGTCGTCTTTGATCGTGGCCGCAAGCGCGGCGTCAACGCCCTGCACTTCTTCGAGGTCGCTAGTGGATGCGTTCTGCATGCTGGGAAGGTCACCAAATCGATGCACGAGCTGGCGAGCCAGCGCTGGATCAAGATCGGGCAGTCGGTGCAACATGCGATAGCCGCGAGCCGTAATGCGAGCATCGAGCACGGCCTCTTCTTCGGGAAGTGCCAGCACGACGGCAACCTTACGAAGGTCCATGAGGTCATCGGTATCAATATCGGCCATGCGACCTAGGGCGTCGTGGGGGTTGTCATCCGAGCCGCTGCAAAGATAATCGTCGATCACCGCGTGCCGATCATCCTCCACGTCGCTCATGAGTTCATCAAGCTGGATGCGGATGAGACGGGCATCGGCGCCGAGCTCGACGGTGTAGGTATCGATCTCGTCTGCGATACGACGCACCATCTCACTGCGCTGCAACAGGTTGGCGACATCGCGCACGCGGACGAGATTTTCGACTTCTAGAGCCGACAACGACGCGGCAGCGTCGTCGAGGCGGGCTTTGTAGCGCTCAAGTGTCTGCAGGGCCTGGTTGGCCCGGTTCAGCAGGCGGGGCGAGTCTTCCAGCACATGCTTTCTGCCAGCCACGTATACGGCGATGACGCTCATATCTTCCGATACCGAGATCACCGGTACGTTCAGAGACTTGGCGGTGCGCTCGGCGGTGCGGTGGCGCGTGCCCGTTTCGACGGTGGAGACAGCCGGGTCGGGCAGCAGGTGAACGTTGGCGCGGGCGATGCGGCTGGCGTCACTGGCGAGGATGATGGCACCGTCCATCTTGGCCAGCTCGGATAACCGTTGCGGACTGAAGGCGGCGTCGAGGAGGAACCCACCAGAGCAGATGTCGAGCACGTTTGGTCCGCCACCGACGACCACGAGCGCGCCCATGCGAGCTTTCACGATGCGATCGAGCCCTTCACGCAATGGTGTGCCGGGGGCTACCTGTGCGAGGGCATGGTGAAGTGCTCGCATTGCAGGGTTGGCCATGCAGCCATACTAGGAGCGCTGGCGCGTTTCGGCATTCGCATTCGGACGTGGTGCGTCGCTGCGTGTGACGACTCCGGCCATGCGAAGTGCATCGGCGAGGGTGTCGGCCCGCATGACCTGTATGTTGGCGGCCTCTTTCGGCGCAGAGCTGGGAACGATGGCCTGGCGGAACCCGAGCCGAGCTGCCTCAGCGAGGCGTCGGGGAGTCTGGGACACCTGGCGGAGTTCGCCGCCCAGACCAACTTCGCCGCACGCGGTGATGTGCTCGCCCACGGGTACGTCAAACGCGGCGGACGCCAGCGCCATGCAGATGCCCAGGTCGCTGCCCGGCTCGGCCAGGCGGACGCCGCCGACCGCTGATACGTAGACATCAAAGCCGGACAGGTCGATGTTCGCTCGCTTTTCGAGCACGGCCAGCAGCATGGCCAGACGGGCGTTGTCGAGCCCCTGCACCGAACGCCGCGGCAGAGTCATGGTGGACTTGGCGACCAACGCCTGCACCTCGACCAGGAGCGGGCGCTGGCCTTCGAGGATGGGAACGACCGTGCTTCCGACAACGCCGACGCGTCGATCGGCGAGAAACAGCCCGCTCGGGTCGGGCACGCTGATCAGCCCTTCCTCGCGCATTTCGAAAAGGCCGAGTTCGTTGGTGGAACCGAATCGGTGTTTGGTGGCCCGCAACATGCGTAGCGCATGGTGGCGATCACCCTCAAAGGACAACACGGTGTCAACCACATGCTCGAGCACCCGCGGGCCGGCGAGACCGCCCTCTTTGGTGACGTGCCCGACCAGCACGGTGGCCATGGTGCCCGATTTCGTTTCGCGCACGAGCCGGTGGGCGCACTCACGCACCTGGACCACCGAGCCGGGTGCAGAGCCGATGTCGGGGTCCTCTACGGTTTGAATGGAGTCGACGACGAGCAGCGACGGCCGAACCTCTTGGATGGCGGACAGAATGTAGGGCAGGCGAGCTTCACTCTGGAGAAACAGGGCGGGCGAAAGGGCATCGAGCCGTTCGGCGCGGGTACGCACCTGTTGTTTGCTTTCCTCGCCCGACACGTACAGCACGGGTCCGAACCGGTTGGCCTGGTTGGCCAACACCTGCAGCAACAGGGTGGACTTGCCCACGCCGGGTTCGCCGCCCACCAGGGTGACCGAGCCGGGAACCAGCCCACCGCCAAGCACCCGATCAAGCTCGGACACACCCGTGGCGCGTGGCTGGCTTTCGAGAGTAGAGACCGTCGTGATGGCGACCGGTCGATCGGCGGCACCGAGCGTTACGACCGAACTGGCCAGTGCCCGGCTCGCTTCCACTTCCTCCACCAATGTGTTCCACGACAGGCAGGACGCGCACTTGCCGCTCCACTGCGGGGTCGCCGCCCCACACTCGGTGCAGCGATACACGGTACGAACTTTGGCCATACGTCAAACCCTACGCAAGGGGTGCGCGATGGTTAGACGGTTGCCGAATGTTGTCGGCCGCGCTGGGCGGGGCATTCACCTTCTCCAGACGAGTTGGCGGCGTTTGGCGGCGAGGCGGCGTCGCTGCATCAGGTAGAACACCAGGGCGGCAATGGCGATAGCGAGCGTGACCGCGATGTAGGCCTTGGTGCGGGCACTGCTGGCCACGTCGTCACGCTCGACCGACTGCAGGGCAAGAGCGGTGCGGGTAGCACCGTCCATTGGTCCGCTGGCCTCAGCGGCACCCACCGGTTTCCCCGGGCCATTGAGCTTCACGGTGACCACGAGCTGATCGGTCAGGTTGGCGCCGACGGTGCCGTCCAGCACCTGGCGTCCGCCGAGGAGTTGTACGAGTTCGCCGTCGCCGAGACCGGCGGTACCGCCGTCAAGGCCGACTTCGCCGGTGAGCGTGGTGGTGATTTTGGCGAAGGCACGCTTCTGGTCGAGGTGGAGCTGGTGAAACGGGCCAGCCGGACCGGACAGCTCGGCCAGAATGCGATCGGCTTCGGCCTGGGTGCGAAACGGTTTCGATAGCGCGAGCTGTCGTCCGCCCTCGGCAGTGTCGGCGGGGCCTTCGAGGACCCAGCCGGCCTTGGTGGCGTCATCGAGTCGGAGATCGATCAATGCGTTTCCGGCTCGACCGATCAGATCCTTGTCGGCGATGGCGTGCACCGTGACCACACCCGATCCGTCACGGACGACTTTGACCGTGACGTTGGCGTCGAGGCGACAACCGGCGCATATAAGTGCACAGGCAACCATCATCGTCCAACGTCGGGTCAAGCTGCGCACGGCTCGATTCTGGCATGGCCGCTCGGCCTCGCCAGCCTTCGTCAGGAAACGAGTGCTCCGGCAACGTCGATGATGACGTCGGCTCGGGCCGAGGTGGCTACGCAGACGCGCCCACTGCCGTCGAGTTTGGCCAACACCGAGTTCGCCACGGTTTGACCACCGCCGAAGTTCAGGTTGGAGGCCTGCGGCAGGCCAGCGTCACACGGGTAGACCGTGAGCCATCCGCCACCGGTCGTTCCGGTCACCGTGGCGGTCAGCAGCGCGCCCTGGGCGTTGCCCGGCACCCGTCCACTGCTGCGCAGGTCGATCACGATGGGATCGTTGGGGTCCGAGCTGCTCTTCATCGAACGTCCACCGGTGCCGTTTCGGGTATCAAGGGCGCGTCGCGGTTCCGCTGCTGCGGTCAACGCGCCGCCGCCTCCGTACACGCCCTGCAGATCGACAATGAGATTCATCGGCGACGACGCGAAGAGGCAGATCTGGCCGTTTCCGGCTACGCGAGCGAGCACCAGGTTCGCCACCGGGGTTCCGCCGCCGGTGTTCACGTTCGACGTGTTCGGCAGCCCGACATCACACGGGTACACGGTGACGAACCCGCCGCCACCGGAGAGGGCGGTGACGTTCAGGGCCGCGGCCACGCTGCCGCCGGGGAGGCTGATCCGGGCTGATGTCACCGGGCCGCCGCCGCGGGTATCGAGCAGGCGGGTCGGGCTTTGCGGCTGGTAGCGAGCGCCGGAACCAGGTCGGTAGACACCCTGGATGTCAACGATGATGTGGGTGTTCGCTTGACTGAACACGCAGAACGCTCCGCCCCCGAGTGCAACCGTGACCAGAACGGCACGGGTTTCGCCCGCTTCGTAGTTCAGGTTCGACGCGGTCGGCAGCGAGGTGCCGCACGGGTACACCGTCAGGTATCCAGAGCTACGAGCACCGGTCACGGTGACATTGACGGCAACCGCCTCGGCACCGGCGGCCTGCGGTGCGGCGCTGGCCGGGTTGATGGAAACGGTGCCGCCGGCAGCGACAGCTCCGGTCTGGCGGGTGTCGATGAGACGGACCGGGTTGAGGGGCTGATACCCAGAGGCCGCCCACATTCGGGCCGGTGGCTCGCTCGAAGCGGCCGGGATCGACGGACCCTTCAAGAAGTTCACCGTTACCCACACGCTGCCGTTTGCCTGCACGACACCCACGCCAACCCGGTTGTAGTCACCCATGATGTTGGCGTAGTGCTCGGGCGAGTTCATGAACTTGTTGTGGAGGCTGTCAACGATGGACTGCGTGCTGGCGTTAGGATCGGTGGAGAAGCCGACGTTCTCTCCTGCGCCCAGCCAACCCGGCTCGACGCCAGCGACCGCGGCGACTAGGTCGGGACGGTGCGAGAGGTTGTTCGCGCCGCTCATGCGACCCGACCAGTTCAACGCAACGCCGGCCAAGCCGGCATCGGCCTGCAGGCCGCCGCGGCCCTGGGCCCCGCGTGCGCCGTTGAGGAGATCGAGGAACCGCTGTTCTGCCGCCGAGGTGTCGACGGCAGCAGCCGCCGATCTGGGAGCGAGGGTGGCGAGGGCTCCGATACCACAGACAGCGCTAAGAAGGGATAGAGCCAAACGTCCTGAAATCCGCATATGTCAATCATGCTACACAATCCGTAACGTATCCGTAACATGACCTTGACAAATGAAACATCTCTTTGTGTAAACGTCAGGAAACGCCTGAAAATTAGGGAAAAATGAAACAGGCGCCGCAAAGGGCGCCTGTAACAAATGCCTAGTTCTTTAGGACTACTCGGTAGGTCCAGCCTGTGCGAGGTCCGGGCTGGGCGGCGGAAGCAATGCCTCGACAGCACGGAAAGTGATCTTCTGGTCACTCGGATTTTCTGGATCAGGCTCAACATCAACCACAATGATCTGACCGGAATGGAAGAATTTCGTGAGGATGTGCTCGGACAGCGGATCTTCCACCAGGCGCTGAATGGCACGACGCAGCGGGCGGGCGCCCATGGTTGGATCGTAACCCTTGTTGGCCAGGTGCGCCTTGGCTGCGGTGGTGAGTTCAAGGCCGAGGCCCTGGCCCTGTAGCTGGCCCTCGAGACGGCGGGTCATGAGGTCAACCATCTGGATGATCTCCTCTTTGGCCAACTCGTGGAACACGATGATGTCGTCGATACGGTTCAGGAACTCCGGACGGAAGTGCGTCTTGAGGGCCTCATGCACCTTGTCCTTCATGCGGGCGTAGCTCACGGCTTCATCCATCTTGGTGAAGCCGATGTTGGCCTTGCGCAGCTCCTGGGTACCCAGGTTGGAGGTCATGATGAGCACAGTGTTGCGGAAGTCAACCGATCGGCCCTGGCTGTCGGTGAGACGGCCCTCTTCCAGAATCTGGAGGAGAGTATTGAACACGTCGGGGTGCGCCTTTTCGATCTCGTCGAACAGTACGACGGAGAACGGCTTGCGGCGCACGGCTTCGGTGAGCTGGCCACCCTCTTCGTAGCCGACATATCCGGGAGGCGAACCCACCAGACGGCTGACGGTGTGCTTTTCCATGTACTCGCTCATGTCGAGAGCAATGAGCGAATCGTCGTCACCGAACAAGAACTCAGCAAGCGTCTTGGAAAGTTCTGTCTTACCGACACCGGTTGGGCCGAGGAAGATAAACGACCCCGACGGACGCTTCGGGTCCTTCAGGCCTGCACGGGTACGACGGATGGCCTGGGAAACGGCCTTGACGGCGTCTTCTTGGCCAAGGACCCGCTTGTGCAGCTCTTCCTCCATGCGGAGGAGCTTTTGGGTCTCTTCCTCGGTGAGCTTGTAGACGGGGATACCGGTCCATAGAGACAGCACCTCGGCGATGGCCTCTTCATCAACCTCGTCGAACAGGTCGATACCGGAAGCTTTGATTTCGACTTCTTTGGTCGCCTTCTCTTCGAGCAACGCCTTCTCTTGGTCGCGGAGATTGCCGGCCTCTTCGAAGCGCTGGTTCTCGACCGCATCCTTCTTCTTCTGCTGGACATCGGCGATCTTGTTTTCGAGCTCTTTGAAGTCGGGTGGGGTCTGCATGCGCTTGATACGCAGGCGGGAACCCGCTTCGTCGATGAGATCGATGGCCTTGTCGGGCAGGTGGCGATCGGCGATGTAACGGTCGGCAAGGTTGGCTGCGGCGACCAGGGCCTGATCGGTGATGGTGACCCGGTGGTGCGACTCGTACCGATCTCGAAGGCCTTTCAGGATCTCGATGGTGTGGGCCACAGAGGGCTCTTCCACCTTGACCGGCTGGAAGCGACGCTCAAGTGCAGCATCCTTTTCAAGGTGCTTGCGATACTCATCGGTGGTGGTGGCACCAATGGTCTGCAGCTCGCCACGAGCCAGCATGGGCTTGAGGATGGATGCCGCGTCGATGGCACCTTCAGCGGCACCGGCGCCGACGAGGGTGTGGATCTCGTCGATGAACAAAATGATGTCGCCGCGGGTCTTGATCTCCTTCAGCACCTTCTTCAAGCGCTCTTCGAAATCACCGCGGTAACGCGACCCGGCAACCAAGGCACCAAGGTCGAGCGTGTAGAGCTGCTTGTTCTTCAACGTGTCGGGCACGTCGTTGGTGCAGATGCGTTGCGCGAGACCTTCGACGATGGCGGTCTTGCCAACGCCCGGCTCACCAATGAGCACCGGGTTGTTCTTCGTGCGGCGAGAAAGAACCTGCATGACGCGCTCAAGCTCGCGGGCCCGACCGATGACCGGGTCGAGCTTCTTTTCGCGGGCGAGCTGCGTGAGGTTACGACCGAACTGGTCGAGCACGAGGCTGCCCTGCGAACCCGCATCGGCCGCGGCCGATGCCTGGCCGGTGGATGCGCTGGCCGTTTCCTTGCTTCCGGGAGCAGCACCCGAAGCCTGCGGTCCTTGGTAGCCCGAGAGCAGCTGGATGACCTGCTGGCGAACCCGGCTGAGATCGGCACCCAACTTCACGAGCACCTGAGCTGCCACGCCCTCGCCCTCACGAATAAGGCCGAGCAGGATGTGCTCGGTTCCGATGTAGTTGTGGCCAAGCTGTAGCGCTTCACGCAGTGACAGCTCGAGCACCTTCTTGGCACGCGGGGTGAAAGGAATGTGGCCCGACGGCGACGAACCGCCCTGACCAATGATCTCTTCCACCTGGCTACGCACGGCCTCAAGGCTGATGCCGAGCGACTCAAGCGCCTTCGCGGCGACGCCCTCACCCTCGTGGATGAGGCCGAGCAGAATGTGCTCGGTGCCGATGTAATTGTGGTTGAGTAGCCGAGCTTCCTCTTGGGCCAAAACAACGACCCGTCGGGCTCGGTCTGTAAAACGTTCGAACAAGGGAGAACCGCCTTCGAGAGACCTTGGTAACGCGGCGAACTACGTGGCGAGAAGTGTATCGGGCTGTCGCGATTTGCGTGAGGCAGAAATGGTTTGCCTTCCGTGAAGAGAACCGACACTCCGTATGTTCACTTCGTGTGATTTGACCCTTCCTAGGTAACGTACAGACGTGGCACCGGCCTCCCCCCTGCTCGCCCTGCCATCCATGGATGCCAACCTTGGCCGAATCGAGGCCTCGCTGCGACGCGCCGTGTCTACGACGGATGTCTATCTGACCGAACTCGCCAGCCACCTGATTGTGGCCGGAGGCAAGCGTTTACGCCCGGTTATGGCCGTTGCGGCGGCGTTGACGCAGCACGATCACGCATCTGATGACGTCATCGAGGGCGGCACATCGGTCGAATTGGTGCAAGTCGGTTCGCTGTATCACGACGATGTGATGGACGAAGCTGAGATGCGCCGCGGGGTGACCTCCGTGAATGCCCGCTGGGGCAACCACCGCGCCATTTTGTCCGGAGATTTCTTGTTGGCGCGGGCGTCAGAAATCGCCGCGTCGCTCGGCGCTGAGGTGGCCGGCTTATTGGGCAATACGATCGGTCGTTTAGTGCAAGGTCAGATCGCCGAGCTGACCACGCAGTACAAGATCGAACGGACGGTCGCTCAATACCTCTCTTCGATCGATGGAAAGACCGCCTCGCTGTTCTCCGCGGCCGCACGTATCGGTGGCATTGTGGCTGGTCTGCCCCGTCCTCAAATCGATGCTCTGACGGTGTGTGGTCAGGCCTACGGCATGGTGTTCCAGATTGTGGATGACATCCTCGACCTCACCAAGACCGAAGCGGAGTTGGGCAAGCCGGCCGGTCACGACATTGTCGAAGGTGTCTTCACGCTGCCCGTCATTCACACCATGAACCAGGGTGGCCCGATTGGTGACGAGCTGGCCACCTTGCTTTCGTCCCCTGTCGATGCGATCGGACTGGGGCGGGCGCTCACCCTGGTGCGATCAAACGGCGGTCTTGCCCACGCCGCCACGATTGCTCGCGAATACGCCACCCTTGCGGCCGACGCGATGGCGCCGTATCGAGACACGGCCGCAGGTCGAGCGTTGGCTGACTCGAGTCACGCCTTGATCGACAGCGTTGTCGCCAGCTAACACAGCGCTCCTTCTGCTTCTCATCCACCCGCCTCTTGTTCGTCTTTTTGGCGGTAAGCAATCGTTAAGGAGCGCGACTCGTCGGCCCATGGGCCGATTGACTCCCCATGGCGGTACGAAGAGCGCATGTCGCGTCCATTTTGGGCACCCTTGGATTGATCTTCGCGGGCGGCTTTATGAGTCATCGCAACCAGGCGGAGGCGGCACCGGCCGTGCATCTTGCATCGTTCCCGGTTGATGGCCCATGCAGCTACGTCGACAGTTGGATGGCTGATCGCGGCGTGAGCTCGACCGGGGCGAAGCTTTACCACGAAGGCGTAGATATCATCGCCGCGTCCGGCGTGCCGATTCGCGCCGTGGTTGACGGAACCGTCACCCGCATTAGTACCTCGACCCGCGGTGGCAACCAACTCTATTTGGAACAGGCCGACGGTTCGTACTACTTCCATGCTCACATCAGCCGCTACGCCGACGGACTCGTGCAGGGCCAGAAAGTGACGGCCGGTCAGATTATTGGCTACGTCGGACAGACCGGTGATGCGCAGTACTCGATCGCTCACCTGCACTTCGAAGTGCATCCCGCGTGGAACGCTAAGAAGCCGATCAACCCGTTCCCGGTCATTGGTGAACTTCCCGGCTGCGGTCGGGGCGGCACCGGCGCGTTGGCGTCGCTGCCGGATTCGGTGACCGAGAACTACTCGGGTACCACCGAGAACGCGGCCGGAACCGGTGGCGTCATCGCCGCCGCCACCCCTGCTGATACGCCCAGCAAGTCATCGAATGGTTTTGACGGGCTCGGTGCGGTCCAACCGAAGCGCCTTGCTGATTCGCGCCAGTCACTTTCCCTCACGACGTTCACGCCCGGAACCGTGAACTATCTGACGATCGCTGGTCACGGTGGCGTTCCCGCCAACGCGACTGCGGTCATGGTGAACATGACGGTGACAAACCCAGCAGGCGCCGGTTGGCTGCGGGCGTGGCCCTGTGGTCAAACGATTCCCGATACCTCGACCCTCAACTATACCGACGGTCAGACTGTGGCCAACGGCGCGCTGATGCAGCTCGGAGCCGGTGGCAAGTTGTGCTTCCAGGCCACGACCGGCCTCGACCTGATTGTTGACGTGATGGGTTGGCAGGGCAACGGCGGATCGCTCGGATTTGGCGCGACCGGTCAGCAGCGTCTGTTCGACAGCCGAAGCGGTGCACCGGTGGACGCAGCTTCGGTCGTGCGGGTCAAGATTCCCGGGTCGTCTCCGAAAGCCGCGACCTTGAATATCACCGCAGTTTCTCCCGCTGCGGCCGGACACCTCACGGTGTGGCCGTGCGACGCGTTGCATCCAGTGACATCGTCGCTGAACTTCAGCGATGGCGATGTGATCGCCAACGCAGTGACAGTCGGTGTTTCGGCGTCGGGCGAAGTGTGTATGGATGCCTCGACATCGTCGCACCTCATCGTCGATCTTTCGGGTGTGTGGTCGGAGAAGGCCGGCGCCCGACCGACGTCCGTGACGCCCTCGCGGCTGCTCGACTCGCGCGGTAGCAAACCGGCCGCTGGCTTCGTGCAAAAGGTCCAGGTCACCGGACGCGCCGCGGTGCCAACGGCTGCGACGGCCGCTCAGGTCAACATCACTGTCACCGACCCTAACGGTGCAGGCTTCGTGACGGCGTGGCCGTGCGGTCAGCCGCAACCGAACGTGTCGAATGTGAACTACGCCAATGGTGAGACCGTCGCCAATTCGGCCACCGTACCGCTCGGCGGTGGGCAACTTTGTGTTGCTGCATCCAGTCCTGCCGACCTGATCATCGATGTCACCGGCTATCTGAAGTAACGCCCGAAGCTGACAATTCGGGTCAGCTTTTGCGGATTTCAGTTCGGTCCGGGCAGCTTGATTTGAGCTGGCGTCGCATAGCCTCAGGGGATGGTCCCCGCTGACAGCCCATTGCTGCAACGCATTCGCGAGTCGGTCATCGGTGACGATCAGGTCATGCCGGGGCCGTTCGGCCCGCACCGCATTACCTACGCGGATTACACGGCGAGCGGCCGGTCGCTTTCGTTTCTTGAAGACTTCATTCGGGAGGAAGTGCTTCCCCGCTACGCCAACACCCACACCGAATCTTCCGGTACCGGATTGCAAACCACACGCCTTCGTGAGGATGCCCGTCGCATCATCCATGAGGCTGTTGGTGGGGACGACGAAACCTGCGTGATCTTCTGCGGATCGGGTGCGACCGGTGCTATCAACAAGTTGGTCGGCATCATGAACCTGCGCATCCCGGCCGACCTTGACGATCGTTTTCATCTGTCGTCACACATTCCCGTCGGCGAGCGGCCGGTGGTTTTCGTTGGCCCGTTTGAGCATCACTCCAACGAAATTCCTTGGCGCGAAACCATCGCCGATGTCGTAGTGATTCCCGAGGATGCTGACGGTCATATCGACCTCTGTCGTCTCGAAGCCGAGCTGGTTCGTTACGTCGCTCGGCCCCTCAAGATCGGTTCCTTTTCGGCTGCCTCGAACGTGACCGGCATCATCTCCAACACCTGCGACATCGCCGATCTGCTGCACCGGCACGGAGCGCTTTCGTTCTGGGATTTTGCCGCCGCCGGGCCGTACGTCGACATCGAGATGTACCCGACATGCCCCGAACATCGGTTGGCCTACAAGGACGCGGCGTTCATCAGCCCGCACAAGTTTGTTGGTGGCCCGGGCACGCCGGGCGTGCTTCTGGTGCGCCGGGAATTGTTGACCAACCGGGTGCCCGACGTGGTCGGCGGCGGGACGGTCGCGTATGTGAACCCGGAGGAGCATCGCTACCTCGATGACCCTGTGCATCGCGAGGAAGGTGGCACGCCCGCCATTATCGAATCGATACGCGCCGGGCTCGTCTTCCAACTCAAAGAGGCAGTCGGTGTCGTCACAATTCGCGAGCATGAGGAGTCGTTCTGGCATCGTGCAGTTGCGGCGTGGTCGGCCAATCCGGCGATGCAGATCCTGGGAAACACCACGGCCGATCGTTTGTCGATTCTGTCGTTCGTCCTCCGGCGCCCCGGTGGCAAATACCTGCACCACAATTTTGTGGTCGCACTGTTGAGTGATCTGTTCGGCATCCAGTCCCGCGGTGGCTGCTCATGCGCCGG
>JANMCE010000139.1:0-3412 GCA_031360915.1 Actinomycetes bacterium
GCGGTGACATCACTCGCAAGCGCAAACTGCTCGAGAAGCAAAAAGAAGGCAAGAAGAAGATGAAGTCCATCGGCCGCGTCGAAGTCCCCCAAGAAGCATTCGTCGCTGCGCTGAAGCTCAGCGACTGAGCGGTCTGAAGCAGAGCGACGCGGTGACGCCGGTCAACTCCCGTCGGCGTTGATGAACTCATTGAAGCGACGAGTGAGGTCAACTCCGAGGCTGAGGAACTCATCGGTTGCACGGACTATCCGCCCGTTCACGTGGGCGCTGTGTCGACCATGGCCGGCGACAACGCCAGCGGACAGGATCACAGCTCGCTTCACCGTGAAGTCTGAGCAAAAGAGCAACACGAGCACGAAGTCGTATCCGGGCCCGGTGGTGGAGCGAAACGGCGAAAGCTGTCGATCTTTCATGCCACCGCCTCGGAGAATCCGAGCCTTCACTTGGACATTGCCGAACTCGTTGGTGCCGACGATGTCAATTGCCGGGTTCGAGTTGGTGACTCGGCTACCTCCGAGGATCTGTTCGGCCAGCCACTCGGCGTACTGGCCGATGGGAGCATCATTGGTGCGAACAACATCACGCCGGGCAAGTTCTCCAACGATCGCCGCCGACAAACGGAGCAGCTCCGTTGTACTCCGGTGTACCAATCCAACTTCGTGGACGTAAGCCATGAAGACAAGCCTTTCACGATCTTGCCCAACGATGTTTTGTGCCCCTGACCTGCAGCTCGTCCGCTCGGCCGTAGGTAAGCGATGCTCTGTGCTCGATCTCGGTGCTGGCGTCGGATGGCGCGGACGCCGACGGACGGACAAGGTGATACGCACCGTAAGATCCCGTGCAGAACGGCGTGTCGGTGCGCTTACTCACAGCGTAAGTACCCGCGCCTCCACCAGCTGCTCAACAGCGCAGGATGGAACCAGAGGCGGAGCCAGCTGTCCTCGTCGACGTCCTCGGTCCACCGGGAGATGGGGTTGCTCCAGCGTCTCTCGACGGCGCCGTGTCCAGACCTGAACAAGGCGACCGCGACGCGAACTGCTCCTGTGGTGACCTCGAACTCAACTGGCGATTTCGTCAGCTTCTTCGGGGGACCGTCGTTGACCCGAACGTATGGATCAGTGGCGAGCATCCACCGTGGCGACAGTGAACGGAGCCGAATGCTGACCGTGGTCATCGCACGAGCCTACGGCTTGACGTACACGACCGCCGATCCGGTCCGCCCTAGCGCTGGGTTCGGGCTCCGATCTCCATCGACCCGCGCCGGAGCGCCCGCCATGGTTAGGCAGCGGGTTGGATTTCGGTGCCGTCAGGGCGTTGGATGTGCCATTGGCCGTTGGGGTCGCGCCAAGTTCGGTAGCCGTGTTCTTTGAGCCGGTTATGCTTTTGGCAGAGCGGTTTCCCGTTCGACACTCGGGTTTGTCCACCGTGACGCCACGGGATGGTGTGATCGCCTTGGCAATAATGGGCAGGCACATTGCATCCGGTCCACGCGCACGACGGATCGATCACGTTCAACAGCTGCCGGAGCGACCCGGCGAAGAACCGGCCTTTTTGTGAGATCGATGCTTCCGGTGTGGTGTATACGACCCTGCGGATATGTCCTTTGATGGCCGCGGCGACCGCGTCAGCCGGATCCAACTGGGTGCCGCCGAACGTCTCACAGCGAATGTTGCGGTAGTTCCGAGGATCCAACGGGACGGTTGGCGTGTCCGTGAGCGTCGCGAGCCCGAGCTCGAACGCGTCGGGTGACATCGCGATATTCACCGACGGTTCGGGAAGATTCGCATCAGGCAACGTGCCACAGGCTTGCAAGAGCGCTGCTTCGAACGCGTCAGCCCGACGCTGAGCCTCGGTCCGGGCGAGGTGCGACTGATTCGTCTGGTCACCATGAAGTTCGCGGGCCTCTTCCCAATCGGCAAGACGCTCCGCAGTCACGAACCGCTCATACAGTTCTCGGATCGTGGCACCCTGCAACGAACCGAAAGATCCTTCGAGCGTGAAACCACCATCGAAGTTCTCGAAGATGCGCAGGTTACGAAACTCGTGCATCGTTTGATGCTTCTGTCGGGCACCGTCAGGGTCGGCAAGACGGGTCCAATGCTTCACCACATTCGAGAACTGTGACGCAGTCAACCGACGTTCATCTTCCAACAACATCTCGAGCGACCCCGCGAGCAGGCTCCTGCATCGCTCGTTGCTATACGCCTTCAACAACGCTGCTAACTGCTCACGACCGATACTGCCGGACCGGTAGGCATCACCCGTTTCAGGGAGAGCACGAAACATGCGCGCCAACCCGGCACGCCGGGTCGTTTCACCCCGAGTCGTGCGACACACGAACGCGTTCCACGACTGCACCGTGGAAAACCCGTCTTCGCGGTGGAGATCGGAATGGTCGACCGAATCCAGAACGTTGATCGCGAGTGCATCGATCTTGCGGGCGGCTTGCTCGACCAAACCCGCATACGTCGCGGCGTCTTCAACCGTGGTGAACCACATCGTTTCGGAGTGGATTTCGTCGAGCAATCCGTGCAGTCGTCTGAGCCGTTCCATAGGACTCATTGTACCGGAAATGAACACGTGTTCGCTACTATAAATTCGTCAAGAAAACAGCCACTGACTAGGACAAACAGGTCACTCGCCGTCACCTCAGAGGCCAAGCAATGCTTGCCGGTCAGCTCGCGGGACGGAGCCCTCGGGCGAGCACAATAATGACGCCGACGTGGCATTGTTCGCGTAGGGATTCGCGTATCTCTTAGTAGGTTTCGACGCTCGTCGTCAACACCGAGGGCGTGAGCTTCGCTAGCAACTGACGAGCGTCCTCAATGGCAACTTCGAGGTGGTGGATGTGCACGTCATCCATCACCATGCCGCACAACGGAGCGAGGGCAGCGAGCGCTACCGGCGCAGCGTTGTGATCCTCGGTGGACATGACCGCAATGTCATGTACCAGCTTGGAGGCGGCGTAGGCGAAATCGAATGTCGCCAGCGCGAGGGGGAAGAGGCGAACGGCCTCAGTGAGTTGGTCGACATCAACGATGATGCCGTGGCGTTCGGCGGCTGCACATGCTGCGGCAACCGCCTGTCGTTCTCCCTCAGGACTACTCACAATGGCCCTCGTTTCTGTTTGGGTTACTGCGTGGTGCGGATACTCGCGTACAACTCGTTGAGCTTGGTTTCGGCCTCTTGGATAGCCAGGATCTGATTGTCGAGATCTTCGAGATTCCCGACCTGGCGGGTGAGATAGTCGGCCACGGCCTCGCGGAGCATGCCGGAGACGGTGTTTCCCTTGGCCTTGGCCAGAGCTTCGAGCCGCTTCATGTCTCGGTCATCAACCGAGAACGTGCCATTGCGCAGCTTCGTTGCGGCGGGGGTTGGTGCGGTGCGGTGCTCAGTTACAGACATGCGTTGG
>JANMCE010000151.1:0-20952 GCA_031360915.1 Actinomycetes bacterium
GGAAAACTCGATGCAAACCACGCGGCCACCGCGGGCGAAAAGAGCTCCAACATGCGCCCAGCCTACGGGCGATTGGATAGTTCCGTCCTAGGCAGCCGTGCCGCGGCGACCGGCCCAGGCACTGCGGCATTATTGCAACTCCGGTCAGGTCGATTGGCAAGCCAGATAGGATATGGCTGTGGATCTCATTTCTCTGATCGACGTGCGTCCAGGCGTGCGCGGTGGCAAGCCGTGCTTCGTCGGTACGCGGATCACCGTGTACGACGTGCTTGAGTATCTTGCCGGCGGCATGAGTGCTGACGACATCGTCACCGACTTTCCTGAGTTAACACTCGCTCACGTACACGCTGCTCTTTCATTCGCTGCCCTCCGTGAGCGCCGGCTCGCAACATCAGCGTGAGGCTGCTGTTCGATCAGAACCTCTCGCGTCGTCTGGTCCTCATGCTCGAAGACGTGTATCCCGAGTCGCTGCACGTGGTCGACGTAGCGCTTGACGCTGCCGACGATCGAGCGGTGTGGGAGTTTGCGAAGCAGAGCGGCCTGACGATCGTCTCAAAGGACGCCGACTTTCGGCAGCTGTCGTTTCTCTTCGGCCATCCACCCAAGACGGTTTGGTTGCGAATCGGCAACTCGCCAACGGTCGTCGCAGCCGACCTCCTGAGATCGAGTTTCGCAACTGTTGCCGCGTTCCTCGACGATACGGAGAGCGCGTTGCTCGTGCTCCCGATGATCGACTGATCCGACTGCCTCGTCCTCTGAGCGCAAGGTCCCAGTGGTGACCCGTGCATGGAATCTAACCACCGGCAATGCCCGTATGCGCTTCGGATCGATCGCCTACGCGGCCGTACCGGCGACGCGAACGTCGCTGATCGCCGTGTAGTCGAGTTCTCGCTGCGCGCTGGTTTCGAGGATTTCGAGGAAGATGTGGGTAGAGACGGCCGTTACGGCAATGGCCTGCGAGCTGCGTTCGTCAGTGAATGTCTGCTCGATGCTGGTGTTATCGTCGAAACTCCATCGAACCTTCTTGATCCGTCGCATTTGCACGAACCGGTCGATGCCGGTGCACTGGTCGGTCTTGTCGTACCCCGGGATAAGGCCTACTTCGGTGATGCGCTTGGCCGCTTTCAAGGTGAGCGTGATCTTGATTCCCTTTCCCGAACCGACCGCGCGCCATGCTGTGCTCGGGTCGCCGTCGAGCAGTTGTGCTGCGTCGTAACTGGTTGACTGCCCGCACCCGTTCTGTGCCGGCTCCGCGACGGACGTGGCCTCGGCGGAAATCGGCACGAGCGGCTGCGGTGCCTGGGGCACGGGCGTCGTGGTGGAAGCAGCAGGCGCAGCGCCCGGCGCAAGGGTGGATACAAGCGGCACCTGAATAGTGCGGTGCTTTTTCGGTGCACCGGGCAGCGAGTCCTTTTGCACCTCAAAAGCGCCGCGGGCCTGCGCCTCGGTGTTGAGCTTCTTCCACCCGATGAACATCCCACCGAACAGCGCGCTCAGCACGGCGACGTACACGAACGGCCGGAGGAACAACGGACGCGTACGCGCCCGACAAGACGGGCAGCGTTTGTCCTGCGGCTGCACTTCCCCCCGACACGTCAAACAATGCACCCCCGCATCGTGCCACGAACAAGGCAGTGACGACAGGCACCTACCCGCAGAGGACCTCGCTCGACTTATCTGGGCGGGCGCCGCTACGGTTCCGGGAGTGAGCGCGCCGTCATCCGACATGGCCTTGGCCATCCGGCTCGAACGGGCCGCGGCAGCTGGAGCAGTGGAGCAGGCCGAAACGATGGCGCGCGTCTGGCCGGAATCGGGTGCAGCAACGATTGGTATTGCTGACGGAGTGGCGGTCTTCACCGGACCGAAGATGTTCGCGAATCACGCCGGCGGAATAGGTCTGGAGACGGCGGTAACAGCGCGCGACCTCACCAAGCTTGAACAGTTCTACGCAGGTGTCGACATGGCGGCTTCGTTGCAGATCACGTCGTACGCATCGGATGCCTTCCTCGGTCTGCTCGCGAAGCGCGGGTACGTTGTCGACGGGTTCCGAAGCAACTACGTGCGCAACGTCATGCGGCTCCCGTCTCGTCGTGATGGCATTGAAGTTGTTCGCGTAACTCGCGATCTGGACGCAACCTGGGGAACCGCTATCACGGTCGGCTTCGGCTCGCCGCCAGGTGTGACGAAGCGCTGGAACGCCATGATCTGCGCCATCGAGAACGAACACCGTTTCATCGCTTACGTTGACGGTGTGCCAGCCGGTGTTGGTTCGTTGCTGACCACCGATCCCGGCCTCGCCCAGTTTGGTGGGATGACCACCGTTCCTGCATACCGAAATCGAGGCGTTCAGGCCGCGCTTTTGCACGCCCGGCTTGCTCATGCTCGTCGGCTGGGCTGCACCCTCGCGATGGTGTCCGCGATCTCTGGCAACGGTTCGTGCCGCAACATCGAACGAGCCGGTTTCAGGTTCGCCCACACTGCAGCGATCATGACGGCCCGTAAAGTCGGCCTGGATGGCCACACCCTCGGCCGTCCACCGATGCGGCATGACAACGCCATTCCCGGGGGGCCGGGCGAAGGCTTCCGGCGGTGACCACCACCTCAAACTGAGCTTGATCCACGCGCTCGACCCGCGCTCGCGTCAGTCGCGAAGCATCTCGGGCAAGGGGTCGGCGTGCACGATCGACAAGCGGCGGGTGGCACGGGTGAGGGCCACGTACAGGGCGCGAAGGCCTTGATGTTCTTCGGCAACCATGCGGGCGGGTTCGACCACGACGACAGCGTCGAGTTCGAGACCCTTCACCAGGCCGACCGGAACGACGGTGATGGTTTCGTCGAGGCCTTCACTCATCGCTCGACCGATGGTGAGACCCGCCGCAGCCAGCGCATCGGCAACGGCATCCGAAAGCGACGCAGGCGTGATGACCGCGAGGTTGCCAGCGCCGACGCGTGCCAGTTCGCGTTGCGTCTGGGCGACAACGGCCGCCATCAAATCTGCGGGCGCCGACACGATTTCGGGTGCGTCATCGGTGGTGCGCACGCTCTTGGGCGGATGCAACTGCGGAGCCGCGACCGCCAACACTCTGGCAGCCAAGGCCATGGCCGAGGCGGGAATGCGATAACCGACCGTGAGTTCGACGGTGCGCGGGTCACGGCGATCGGGCAGATGTCGAAGCACGTCTTCCCAATCAGCAGGAGCGTGCGCACCGGTCGCCTGACCGAGATCGCCAACGACGGTCATGGAGCCATTCAGGCTGCGGCGCTCGACCATGCGCAACTGCATGGGCGTGAGGTCCTGCACCTCATCAACCACGATGTGGCCGTACGTGCGAATCTCATCGGCGTCGGAGGTCTTGCCCGGCTTGGGCGGACGCGGGCCAAGCAACGCACGCGCTTCGTCGAGCAATGGAGCGTCGGCATCGTTCCAGGTGGCGTCACCAATGCGTTCGACACGTGAGCGGTACAACGAGAGGTACTCATCCTCGGAGCACCACTTTGCGGCAGCCGACTTCAACAGGGCATTCGACCCGAAGAGATCGTGCAGGAGTTGCGCTGGCGTGAGCACCGGCCACATGCGCTCGAACAGGATGCGAATGTCGTCGTTGTGCTTAAGCTTCTCGCGCACGTGCTCGACGGCCAGTTCTTCACGCGCCGAGGTGGCGAGCGCCGCAAACACTTCGGTCTCCACAAAGCGACGACCGGCGTTATGACGGCGGAAGCGACGCCGGGCCGCGGCCAAGATCGCAACCGTGTCGTCGACTTTGAGCGTGAGTCGTCCGACACCGAACGGAATGACCAGGTCTTCCTTCAGCGGCCGCTGACGATCACGCATGGCCTTTGACAACACCTTGGCCATGCGGGGGTCGCCCTTGACGAACGACGTGAGCTGCGGATCAACGGCACGACCGAAGGTGACGTCGGGAACGAGGTCAGCCAGGATGACCTGCTCTACACCGGCCTCACCCAGGCTCGGCAACACCCGTCCGATGTAACGAAGGAAGAGGCGGTTCGGGCCGATGACAAGCACGCCCTGGTCTTCCAGCGGGAACCGATGGGTGTAGAGCAGGTACGCGGCACGATGAAGAGCGACGACGGTCTTACCGGTGCCCGGTCCGCCCTGCACCACCAGCACCCCGGCATGAGACGAACGGATGATTTCGTCCTGCTCGGCTTGGATGGTGGCGACGATGTCACCGAGCTGCCCGGTGCGTCCCTCTTCGAGCGCGGCGATCAGGGTGGAGTAGCCACGGATCTCGGCGCCACCAACGGTGGAGCCGATGCCAAGCTGACCTTCACCGAAGAGTTCGTCTTCGATATCGAGAAGCTGCGGGCCTTTGATGCTGAAATGGCGACGACGCAGGAGACCCATTGGTTCGCGGCCGGTGGCGCGGTAGAACGGCTCGGCAACGGGTGCTCGCCAATCGACAACCACCGGCTCGCGTTCTTCGTCCGAAACGGCAAGGCGTCCGATGTGAAAAGACTCGTGCTGGGCATCTCCGTTGGTGCCGTGAATGCGGTCGATGCGACCGAACACGAGCGCGGCGTCGTACAGGTCCAGTTGCCCGAGCCGGGTGACGATCTGGCCTTCGAACATGTCGGCTTCCCAGCGGGCCTGGTGCGTGCCGCCACGACCTGTCTCGGTCAGGTCGCGCAACCGCCACGCGTCGTCACGGCTGCGCTGGAGGCACAGGTACGCGCGGTCGATGTTGGCCTGTTCTTCCGCCAGATCCGGATGATGCTGCGCCATTCGCCCTTCCGACTCTCTCAATCCCCTAGGGAACGGGGAGGACTAACTCTATCGGCCACTGCTCATGGTTTTGAACTGGGTCGGCCAAGACTTGAGAGAATCCGACCAATTATGACCACCCGAATGTGACCAATGGACCGCACCACCCGTACAGTGCGTGGTCTGTGACTGCTGCTGCTGACGCCCCATTTCTGCTCGCCACTCGGGGTGAGGCTGCCGAGTACACGCCGGTGTGGTTCATGCGCCAGGCTGGGCGTTCGCTCCCGGAATATCGGGCTATCCGTGGGCCCGGCTCCATTTTGGATGCGATTGCGCAACCCGACCTGGCGGCCGAGATAACGCTTCAGCCGGTCCGTCGGTACGGCGTCGACGCGGCCATTCTCTACAGCGACATCGTGGTTCCGGTGGCGGCCATTGGATTCGGCGTCGATGTGGCACCTGGCACCGGGCCAATCGTGGCCGAGCCCTTTCGATCGGCTGCAGATCTCTCGCGATTGCGTCCGCTCGACCCCGAAGCTGACACGCCCTACGTGTTGGAGACCTGCCGCATCCTGTGCCGCGAACTGACCGTGCCTCTCATTGGTTTTGCCGGTGCGCCGTTCACCGTCGCCAGCTACCTGCTGGAAGGTCGACCGAGCCGCACCTACGAGCACACCAAGGCGCTCATGTACTCAGACGACATCTTGTGGCATTCGCTGCTTGATCGCTTGGCCGACCTGGCCATCGCCTCACTGCGTAGCCAGGTGGCGTGCGGGGCGCAGGCCATCCAACTGTTCGACAGTTGGGCCGGCACGCTTTCGCTGGCCGACTATCGGCGCTACGTCTTGCCGCACTCCAGCAAAGTGTTCGACGGCATCGCCGATCTCAACGTTCCCGGTATCCACTTTGGCGTCGATACCGGCGAGCTTCTGGGTGCCATGGCCGAAGCTGGCAAGGCGTTGGCCGGCCGGTTCGTGGTGGGGGCCGACTGGCGAATTCCGATCGATGAAGCGCGTCGTCGCGTTGGCGCCGGCGTGAGCGTGCAGGGCAACCTCGACCCGGTCGCATTGCTGTGCGGATGGGAAACCACCCGCCGTCTCGCCACCGACGTTTTGGAGAGCAACGCCGGTCGTCCCGGTCACATCTTCAACCTCGGCCACGGTGTCATGCCCGCGGTTGATCCGTCCGTCCTCGAACAACTGGTTGCCTACGTTCATGCCTACCGCTAAACCCCTTGCCGTTCTCCTTATGGCGTACGGCACGCCCCGTACGCGGGCCGAGATCGAGCCGTATTACACCGACATTCGCCGTGGCCGCCCACCGACCCCCGAGCAGCTCGCCGACCTTACGGCACGATACGAAGCGCTCGGCGGCACGTCGCCCTTAGCCGCCCGCACCGAGGCCCAGCGCGACGGATTGCAGGCCGCGCTCGACGCCCGATCCCCCGGCACGTTCCATGTCGTGCTCGGCCTCAAGCACGCCGAGCCGAAGGTGGAGGCAAGTGTTGTCAAGCTCGCTGCCGCCGGGTACACCAAGGCCATTGCCATGGTGCTGGCGCCGCACTTTTCCACCATGTCGGTCGGCGAGTATCTGCACCGCGCCACCACCGCCGGCGACGATCACGACGTGGAAATTCGTGGCATCACCAACTGGCATCTCGAGCCGACCTATATCGACTTCCTGGCCGCCGACATGAGGGCCAAGCTGACCGACATGCCCGAGCGCACCCGGGTGCTTTTCACCGCGCACAGCCTGCCGGAACGAGTACTCGCTCTTGGCGACCCCTACCCCGACCAGCTGCGCGAAACCGCCGTTGCGGTGGCGGCCAAGGTCGGGCTTCCGGCTGATCGTTGGCAGACCGCCTGGCAGTCAGCCGGGCGCACGCCCGAGCCGTGGTTGGGGCCCGACATTCTCGCTGTCGTGGAGGAAGCCGCATCGTCGTGGGACGGTGTGTTGGTGTGCGCATGCGGGTTCATTTCCGATCACCTTGAGGTGCTGTACGACCTCGACATCGAGGCGGCCCGTCGAGCCGAAGACGTCGGCATCGTGTTCGCTCGCACGAAAGCGATGAACGACGACCCGACCATTCTCGGAGCGCTGGCCGATCAGATCATCACGCGGGCGGCCGACTGGCTATGAGTCGCTTCGTCGTCGTCGGTGCCGGCGTCACAGGCCTGACGGCGGCGTACCGACTCACCCGACTCGGCCACGACGTCACGGTGCTTGAAGCATCGGACACCGTTGGCGGCAAGCTGCGCACTACACCGTTCGCAGGAGCACCCGCGGTGGACGAGGGCGCCGACGTATTCCTCGCCCGCGTGCCCTGGGCTACCGAACTGTGCCAAGAACTCGGCCTCGGCGAGGACCTCATTTCCCCCGCTGCCGCCAGCGCGTCGGTGTGGTGGAACGGGCGCATGCATCCCATACCCACAGGGCTCGTCCTTGGCGTTCCCGCCGGTCTCGGTGGGCTTGCCCGCTCGCAGTTGTTGTCGCCGCGAGGCAAAATCGCAGCCGCGCTCGAACCGCTGCGACGGCCGCGTGATGCTCACGACAATGTCGGCTCGCTGATACGCGCTCGATTCGGCGACGAGGTGCTCGAACGCCTCGTCGATCCGCTGCTTGGCGGCATCAACGCTGGCGACTGTGACCAGCTTTCATTGGCTGCCTCGGCACCGCAACTGGAAACGGCGGCGAAGGAACACCGCAGCCTGCTGCTTGGCCTGCGCCGCAACCGGCCGAAGAAGACTGGGCCAATTTTCTTTGCACCCCGCCAGGGTATGGCCGCCATCCCTCGCGCGCTGGCCTCACATCTGCACGACGTGCGCCTTTCTACGCTGGCCCGATCGCTCAGTCGCGACGGCAGCGGCTGGCGAGTCGAAACCGATACCCAATCCATCAGGGCCGACGGTGTGCTGCTCGGCGTACCAACGTTCGTTGCGGCCGACCTTCTGGCCGATCTGGCTCCCGATGCAACGACAGCCCTACGAGGCATCGACTACGCGTCGGTCGTCATGGTGACGTTGGCATTTCCGTCGGCCGCGTTCGAACATTTGCCTGAGGGTGCTGGCTACCTTGTACCGAAGCCGCAGCAGCGTTCGGTGACCGCAGTGTCGGTCGGAACCGCCAAGTGGCCAGCTTGGCGAGTGGGCGACCAGGTCATCTTGCGCGTCTCCCTCGGCCGCTACGGCACCGACGGTGTCACGATCGGGGATGACAACACGCTGCTTGCGCGGGCGCTCGACGACATCCGGCCCGCCCTCGGCCTTCGCACCGACCCGACGGCCTCTCGCATCACCCGCTGGGACCGAGCCTTTCCCCAGTACCGACCGGGCCACCTCGGCCATGTCCTTACGATCAAGAAAACTGTGGCGTCAGACGTGCCGCACCTTTACGTGGCCGGGGCAGGATATGACGGGATTGGCGTACCGGCGTGTATCCGGCAGGGAAATCAGGTCGCCAGCACCATGACGGAGGACACGGCGTGAGAGTAAAGTTTTTGTCCATGCGCAGGCATCCGGTAGTAGCGCTCGCCCTCTCGGTGGCACTGCTGGCATCGTGTGGTCACAGCAAAAAGGCGGCACCCGTCGTACCGGCCACGACCACCGCCATCGCGACCACCGTGACGACCGCTGCAACCACCACGACCACGCTCGTATCGACTACCACGACCACGATGGCGCCAACGACAACCACCACGGCCGCACCGGCTACCACGGCGACGGCCGCTCCGACAACCACCACCGAGAAAGCACCCGAGCGGGTTGTCAACGACAACGTCGGCATCGGCAAGATCGAGATCCCCAAGCTTGGCGTGACCGAGTACATGTTCGAAGGAATCGAGTTGTCCATCCTCGATAAGGGACCCGGTCACTGGCCCGATACCGCCATGCCCGGCCAGGTCGGCAACATGGTGATCGCCGGCCACCGCGTCAGCCATACCCACCCGTTCCTCCACATCAACGACCTCGGCGTCGGCGATGAAGTGTATTTCTCGGCTGATGGCAAGAAGTACCGCTACGAAGTCACCGGCACCGAGATCGTCGACCCCAACGCCATCAGGATCGTCGACCCCACCCCCACCGCCACCGCCACTCTCTTCGCCTGCCATCCCCCGGGATCCACCGCCTACCGCTGGGTCACCTACCTAAAATACGCGCCGTAAATAACTCTGCTGCTACTTCGCTTCTCGTTGCGCTCGTTGCGCTCATTCTCGCTCCGCTCGACAATCTCTCAAGCGCGTGCTGCAACCGCGCTGCTCGTCAGGGGCGGCGAGGTAGGTGTCGCAGAGTTCGATGAGGCGTTCTCTGCCGAAGCTTGGTTCGTGGCCGCCGTGAACAACCGTCACTGGCATCTCGCGTAAACGGCGCATCGTTGCGCAGTAGTCATCTCGGTCGGAGCCGTCGAGATCGTCGAGGAGCGGGCCGTCATAGATGGCGTCACCCGAGAACAAGATGCCAGTGGCGGCTTCCCACAGGCCGATGCTGCCGGGCGAGTGACCGGGCAGATGCAGCACCTCGAAGGCACGATTGCCGACGTCGATGATGTCGCCCTCGCTCAGGAGCCGCGTCGCTGGCGCAGCGGGAAACTCGAGGATGGAATCGGCCAAACCGCCGAGCGGCATTGCGTCGATGAAGAGAGCAGGAATGTCATAGCCGGCTTCACGGTACGGGTCACAGACCGAGGGACCGAACAACTCACTCAACAGCACCGTAAGTCCTGGTTCACTCAAGCGATCGGCTTCAAGATGGTGGATCGCCCGGTTCTCGAACTCCCGCATTCCGCCGACATGATCGGAGTGACTGTGCGTTGCAACTGCCAATACTCCACCAGCCAGCTCACGTTCAACCAGATGCCGCAGCGGACGCAGACCGAGTGACGTGTCGATGACCAGATCGCGGTCACGACCTTCCACGTGCCAAACATTGCACCGCAGGAGCGGATGGACGTGCGGTTCAGTGACCAGCGTGATGCCGTCGCCAGCGCGCTCTCGCACAAACCACGGGTCCGCAATCGGAAGATCCAACATCTTGCGAACCGTAACAGCCGCTACCCTCCAACTCGGGCTGGTTTACCCCCCAACTCAGCTCACCAGAGGCTCAATTCCGAGCAAAATACCCGAGTTGGAGGGTGAGGGGCCTGTAGTTGGAGGGTGATGGTCACCAGCGCGACACACCGCACGGCTGCTCCGCTGCAGTTCAATTGGGATGACGAGGAATCATCCTTGCGCGCTGGTCTCCAACGGGGGTATAAAAGGGAAACTGTCTGAGGACTGACGTTCGTGGGTCAAATGACCAACGTCACGTTGCACTGAACTTCTAGCAATGTTAGAAGCTTTGAAGCTAGACAAATGTTATGCGCACCCCCCGGCGCACGAACTCCACGGAGAGTCTCATGCTTGAACGTCTTGCATCCTTCTGCCACCGTCACCGCTGGTGGGTTTTGGTTCTGTGGATTGTGGCTCTTCCGGCCTCGTTCGTCGTTTCTGGTGCGCTCGGCGGCAAGTTCGACACCTCTCAGGGCGGCGGCGGGGGTACCGAGTCGGAGAAGGCGTCAGAGATCCTCAGCAAAGAGTTCCCGACGGCCAAAGATGATGCCCAGGGCCGCTCGGGCGAGATCGTCTTCCAGGTCAAGGATGGTTTGAAGACCAAGCAGGCCGAGATAACCGCTTGGCTGGCCGATGTATCGAACCAGCCGATCATTGCAACAGTCACGTCCCCGTTCGATCCGCAAGGCCAGGTCTCTCCCGACGGCACGGTCGGTGTTTCGAAGGTCAACTTCAAACCAGGGGTCGATGTGCAGACGCAACCCGTCGCCAAGATCCTCCCGCTGGGCAAGTCGCTGCGAGCCCAAGGGGTGACGTCCGAGTTCGGAGGCCTGCCCTTCGCCGGCTTCAAGCTACCTCCGAGTGAAGCCTTCGGTCTGCTCGCCGCAATCATCATTCTTCTGCTGGCATTCGGTTCGATCGTCGCCATGGGCCTGCCGATCCTCACCGCCCTGATGGGCGTCGGCATCGCCATCGCCTTGGTCGGTATTGCGTCGTACTTCACGAGCATGCCGTCGTTCGTCACCAGCATCACCGGCATGATCGGCCTGGGCGTCGGCATCGACTACGTGCTGTTCATCGTTACCCGCTACAAGGAAGAACTTGTTGACAAGAACCCGCACGACGCTACCGTGCGAGCATTGGGTACGGCCGGGCGAGCCGTCGTGTTCGCAGGTATGACCGTCATCATTTCCATGCTCGGCATGTTCCTGATGGGACTCAAGTTCATCAACGGTATTGCCATCGCTGGTGCACTACCAGTGTTCGTCATCGTGCTCGCAACCATCACCCTTATTCCGGCCATGCTCGGGTTCATCGGTCGCAACATCGACAAGTTCTCGATCCACCGCAAAAAGCACGACCCCTCTGTCGTGAAAGAGACGGGCTGGCATCGTTGGAGCCGAACGGTTCAGCGTCGGGCTTGGCCTTTCGCCATTGGCAGCCTCGTTGTATTGCTGGCGCTCGGCGGGCCGCTCTTGTCACTTCGCCTCGGGTTTTCCGATCAGGGCAACAACGCAAAGGACAACACCACGCGCAAAGCCTATGACATCAAGGCGCAGGCCTTCGGTGCTGGATCGAACGCGCCCGGCTTCATCGTGGTCGACGCACCGACCGAGAAGGCCCTTGCCCTTATGCCGACGCTTGAAGCGGCAGTGAAGGCCACGCCAAACGTCGCGTTTGCCCAGGCCAGCCCCTTACCGTCAGGCAAAGCCTTCCTGGTGAGCTACACGCCACAGACCTCACCTCAGGACATCGCAACCGAAAAACTGGTGCACGACCTTCGTAAAAACGTCGTGCCCCAAGCGGTCGGAACATCGGGCGCGTTGGCCTACGTTGGCGGATTTACGGCTGGGGGCATCGACTTCGCTGGGCTGATGGGTGGTCGCCTACCACTGTTCATCGGCGTTGTGCTGCTGCTCAGCTTCATCCTGCTGATGGCCGTCTTCCGAAGCATCCTTGTACCGCTGAAGGCCGTGATCATGAACCTGCTCTCCATTGGTGCGGCGTACGGCCTAATCGTTGCGGTGTTCCAGTGGGGCTGGGGCGCCTCCCTCATCGGCGTCGGCAAGGCGGGCCCCATCGAGCCGTGGATTCCCATGATGCTCTTCGCCATCGTGTTCGGTCTGTCGATGGACTATGAAGTGTTCCTGCTTTCCCGCATCCGAGAGCACTACGACAGCGGCGAGACCAACAGCGAAGCCGTCGTCGAGGGCCTTGCGTCGACGGCCCGCGTCATCACTGCTGCGGCTGCCATCATGGTCTGCGTGTTCCTCGGCTTCGCCCTCGGCGAGCGGCCGATCAAGATGATGGGCATCGGTCTCGCGGCAGCCGTATTCATCGACGCCACCATCGTTCGCGTCATCATGGTTCCCGCCACAATGGAGCTGCTTGGCGACCGTAACTGGTGGTTCCCGAAGTGGCTCGATCGCATTGTCCCCAAGCTCAACGTCGAGGGTTCTGCTCCGCCGAAGATCGCTCAGGACGAACCTGTTCTGGTTGATGCTCTGACCGACTGACCGACGACAACGGCGGATGCTTCACCATGCTGAGTTCTGATCGACGTCGAAGCCGTCGTCCTGAAGCTCCTGCCGAAGGAGACGATGCTGCCCGACGCGTTCGAGGTTCTCTGGGCTTGCCTTACGGGCGTCGTGAACCTGTGCATGAGCGGTCAGATCGAGGGTGGTCGTAAACGGGCGCATCACCTCTCGGCCCTTGCCGTGAACCAGGCTGTCGACTCGTGGCAGCGCCGCAGTTTTTGCTGATTTCCCGACCTCTATTGACCGGGGCATGATGGAGTGATGTCAACCGGTGCTCCTCGACAGTCATGGTCGGCTGCCGCCGCTTCGATGGGTGCCGGATTCCTCGTCGCCATGGCGCTCCCCCCGTGGGGTTTCTGGCCGCTCGCTCCGATCGGTATCGCCACTCTGGCGTCGCTTCTGCGAGTTGATAAGCGGCAGCGAGCAGTGCGCGGGTTGGCCTTCGGGGTCAGTCTGTTCGGCCTCGGATGCGCATGGATGTTCCAGCTCACCGCACCTGGATACGTGGTGGTGATCCTGCTCTATTCGTCCATGAGCGCCACCGCCTGTGTCGGCGCCCGCCGCGGTCGCTGGCAACTCGTGTCGCTGGTCGCCACCTACACGCTGATGGAGGCATTGCGCTTCTCGTGGCCGTTCGGGGGCGTCCCTGTAGCGTCGCTGCCGATCACGCAGGCCGCCGGACCACTCGCTCCGATCGCTCGCCTTGGCGGACCGATGCTGCTCACCATCGCTACCCTGTTCGTTGGTGTTGCCTTTGCGTCGGTCCTGCGTCACCGCTCACTCGCGGTTATTTCGGGGGCCGCCGTGCTCCTGTTGGTTGGCCTCGGCAACGTGATCCCACACGGCCACCGTGTGGGATCGGCCACCATTGCCTATGTGCAGGGAGGCGGCAAGCAGGGCACTCGCGCCAAGACCGACGACGCCGGACTCGTCTTCACGCGCCACCTGGCCACCACCGATCTGGTCAACGGCCCCGTCGATCTTGTGGTCTGGCCCGAGAATGTCGTCAATGTCGATTCGTTCACCAATAGCCCCGAACGCCAGGCCGTAGCCGCCCAGGCGGCACGACTCAATGCACCCTTCGCGGTCGGCGTCACCGAGGACAGCGATCTCGGACCGACCCGCTTCATCAACGCGCAGGTCGTGGTGCAGACCGATGGCACCCTTCGGGATCAATACGACAAGGTGCGTCGGGTACCGTTCGGAGAGTTCATGCCGATGCGAGGTTTCCTGCATTCGCTCGGGGCGCCCACCGACCTTGTACCACGCGACGCCATCGCCGGAACGGGGCCGGCCATCGTCGAGGTGCCTGGCCTGGGCAAGGTCGGGGTGATGATCTCATGGGAGGTGTTTTTCGGAGGTCGCGGCCGGGATGCCGCTGGTAGCGGCGGCAAGGTGCTGTTGAATCCAACCAACGGGGCGAGCTATGTAGGCACCTTGTTGCAGACGCAACAAATTGCGTCTTCGCGATTGCGTGCGCTCGAGAGTGGTCGGTGGGTCGTGCAGGTGGCCCCCACCGGATTCAGCGCCTTCGTCTCCCCCGATGGCCGCGTCTATCAGCGCAGCGCCCAGGTAGAGGCACGGGTCGAGAAGCGAACCATCGATCTGCGAGAGGGTTTCACCCCGTATCGGACCATTGGTGACAAACCCTGGGTTGTCCTGGCAGCGGCGGTGGTCTTCCTGACGACCCGGCGCAAACGACCGTCAGAGATCGATCATGACAGTCACCGGACCGTCGTTGACCAGGCTGACCTTCATGTCGGTTCGGAAGCGGCCGGTCTCCACTGAGGCACCCAGCGTTCGCAGCGACGCCACCACCCGCTCGACCAGCGGCTCGGCGTGCTCTGGGCGCGCGGCCGCAATCCAGCTGGGCCGACGACCGCCGTCGGTGTCTCCGTAAAGGGTGAACTGACTGACGACAAGCACCGCCTTCGTTGTCTGAGCGACCGAGAGATTCATCACGCCGTTGTCGTCATCAATAATGCGCAGGTTGAAGATGCGATGGGCCATCTTGTCGGCCAACGCCTCGGTGTCGGTGTGCGTCGCTCCGACCAGTACGCAAAGCCCCGGCCCGATCTCGCCGGCCAGAACACCGTTGCTGGTCACGCTTGCCTGAGTTACCCGCTGCACCAGTGCTCGCATGACGGCCGACGTTAGCCAACGTTCAAGCGCTCAGCGGCCACGAAGCCAATCATGGCCAACGCCGCCGTCATCGGCCAGAGCAACACATACGGCGTGAGTTCATGCCAACGCAGGTGGCCGCCGACGGAGATGAAAGCTCCCATCACCGCGGCGCCGAACGAGAACCCCAGGCCATCGGATAGTGCCAACGCTGAGGAGCTGGTGCCCTGCTGGCCGTCCGGCGCGAGCGCCAAGACCACCGAGGTCATCGGCGCGTAGGCAAGACCCATACCAAGCCCGACGAGAACTGCTCCAAAGAACCCGTAACCAAGCGGGATCGAGGTGAACACCAGAACCAGTTCGAGCGCGGTGCCGATAGCAAGGGCGAGGAAACCTTGCCGCACCAGCCAGGCGGGGCCGCGCCTTTCCTGCAGGTTGGCCGCAATCCATGCGCCAACCGTCCAGGCCAGGGTGTCGGTCGTAACGTACACCGAAGACACCAATACGCTGCGGCCTCGAATGCTCGAGATGACGAGCGGCACGAAGGCATCGACCACGATAAAGACAAACGTCAGCAGTCCGCGAAGCGCGACGGTGGCAGCCGTGCCTCGTTGCAAACGGATCAAGCCAGGCGGAAACACCCGCCGAGCGGATCCCGCCCCTATCGCAATACCCACGCCCGCCATGAGCATTGCCAGCGTCAACCGACTACTCGCCAGCGCAGCCAGAAGCAAACCGGCACCAACGGTGAAACGAGCAATGTCCGTCGGACGAAACGGTACCGCCATCTCCCCCGACGCCGGTTCGTTCTCCAATTTTGGAACCGTCGCAATCGTTGCAAGTGCAACCAGTGGAAGGAGACCGAGGAAGATCCATCGCCAACCGAACTGGTCACTCACAAGACCAGCCAGTCCCGGACCAATGACGCCTGGCACGACCCAGGCCGTCGAGGTCACCGCGAACATCTTCACCTGAGCGGCGTGTGAATATGTGCGTCCGATCGCCGCGTAGATAATCGGTGCACTGGCACCGGCGCCGAGTCCCTGGAGGAATCGTCCGACGATGAGCAGCCACATGGTTGGGGCCAACCCACCAATGACCAACCCGAGAGCGAACAGCACCACGACGGACACGAACGGCTTCCGCAAGCCGTACCGATCCGCGGCCGGGCCACCGATCAGCACCCCCACGATGCTGCCCAAAAAGAACAGACTGAACACGGCGCCATAGCCCGCTCGGCCCAAGTCTTTGGCCACATCCGGCAGGATTGTCGACACGGCCAGGGACTCAGACGCAAACAGCGTGATGGTGGCAACGAGCCCAGCTGTCAACCCCCGCCGACTCGGCGCCCACACCGAATCATGCCTCGTTCGGCCGCTACCGCTTTCCCTCACTCGGACTCGCTTCGCTCAAACAATCCAGCAGGAGGCATAGATTTCAGGCTAAGCCAACCTGTAGCGTCTCAGCGCTATGGAGCTGAGTGCGAGTGCGGTACGGGTGTCGGTAGATGAGCGCAACGGGGGCCGGATCGCATCGATCAACCTACGAGGCCACGAGCTCTTGGTCACGGAGTCGAAGGACCCGATGGGATGGGGGTCGTACCCAATGATTCCGTGGGCCGGCCGGATCCGCAAAGGACGTTTCACCTTTCGAGGCGGCGAATACCAACTACCCATCAATATGGCGCCGCACAGTATTCACGGCACCTGTTTCACCCGCCCGTGGGACCTGAACGACGACGGCACTCTGGGCATCGAGCTAGGCAGTAGCTGGCCGTTCGGCGGCAGTGCCATCCAGCGTTTCGACCTCACCAAGGATCGGCTGATCTGCACCATCGAAATACACAACGACGTCCGTTCAATGCCCGCCTCCGCTGGGTGGCATCCGTGGTTTCGGCGACCGGTGTCGCTCTCGTTCGCGGCGAGCCAGATGTACGTGCGCGACGTTGAGTACATTCCTTCCGGCGAACTCATCACCCCACCGTCGGGACCATGGGACGACTGTTTCACCGGCGTGCTGGCACCGCCCAAACTCAGCTGGCCGGGCGGGCCGACCGTCACACTGACCTCCAGTTGCGATCACTGGGTGGTCTACGACCAACCGGCCCACGCCGTCTGCGTGGAACCGCAAACCGGACCACCGGACGCCTTCAATCTCGCGCCCGAAATCGTGGAGCCGGGCAAGCCGCTCATCGCCTCCATGAACTACACCTGGGGCTGAGGTCCCCAATCCCGACCGGGGTGATGGGTTTGCGTTACCGACCGGTAGGCTAGCGAACCGTGTCACCCATCACCCCCGGTCCGAACGACCCGTTACGCCTCGCTTACCTGACATACCGGGGCAAGCCCCACGTCGGCGGCCAGGGCGTGTACACCCGCCACCTCACCAAGGCGCTGGTCGACCTCGGCCACGACGTTGAGGTGTTCAGCGGTCAGCCGTACCCCATCCTCGATCCGCGGGTCGAGCTGCATCAAATGCCGTCGCTCGACATCTGGAACGACCACTACCCCGGCCGTATGCCGTCGTACTGGGAGATCAAGACCAAGGGTGACATCGTTGAGGCCGCTCAGTTCATGACCGGCACCTTCTCTGAGCCGCTTGCGTTCAGCGTGCGCATCCTTGATGTGCTGAAGAAGCGCAAGGGTGACTTCGATCTGGTGCACGACAACCAGTGCCTCGGCTACGGCATGTTGTCGGTCGAAAAGATGCTGCCCACCATCGTCACCTTGCACCACCCCATCACCCGCGACCGAGCGCTCGAGGTCGAAGCGTCCAAGACCTGGCGCAAGAAGTACTCCATCAGTCGCTGGTACAGCTTCGTGAAAATGCAGGGCCGCGTCGCCAGCCGCATGCCGCGTGTGGTGGTGGTGAGTGAGAACTCCATCAAGGACATCAACACCGACATGGGCGTCAGTCTCGACCGTATGCGGCTGGTGCCGGTGGGCGTCGACCTTGATCTGTTCAAGCCGCTCGATCATGTTGCTCGCAAGCCTGGGCACCTCATCACCACTGCGTCGGCCGACGTGGCGTTGAAGGGCCTGGAGTACCTACTGGAAGCCGTCGCCAAGATCCGCACCGAACGACCCGAGATCCATCTGACGGTTATCGGTCGGGCCAAGCCGGGTGGCATGTCGGCCAACCTCATCGACAGGCTCGGCCTTAACGACAGCGTCGAGTTCGTCACGGGTGTGACCGATGAACGCATCGTGGAGCTCTACGCACAGAGTGAACTCGCTGTTGTTCCCAGCCTGTACGAGGGCTTCAGTCTTCCGGCCATTGAGGCAATGGCGACCGGCACGTGCCTGGTTGCGACCGACGGCGGAGCGCTGCCCGAGGTAACCGGCAGCGACAACGATACCGTGCTCGGTTGCAAGGCCGGTGACGCCGAAGGGCTGGCGGCGGCGATACGACGCGGTCTGGCCGACCCTGAGCTGCGGGCGCGCATCGGCGCTGCTGGGCGCCAGCGGGTAGCCGAGCGATGGAGCTGGACCCACTGCGCTCAGCTGACGGTCGATCAGTACCGAGAGGTGCTGGCCATGCCGGCCAACCAAGCCAAGCTGCGGGCGAACGGCCGCTAAAGGAATGTTGACGGTTCGTTATGAGTTGATGGGCATTGCGCCGGGCGACTTGCTGCTCGATCTGGGCGCGGGGTTTGGACGTCACGCGTACGAGGCGGCACGCAAGGGTGCTCGTGTGGTTGTGCTTGACTATGCGCACGACGAGCTGGTTCAGGTGCGCAACACCTTTGGCGCCATGTTCGAAGCCGGCGAACTGCCCGAGAACGCGCTGGCGGGCACCGTGCGCGGTGACGCTACGAAGCTGCCGTTTGCCGATGGCATGTTCAAGCAGATCATCGTGTCCGAGGTGCTCGAACACATTCAGGACGACGTGGCGGTCATTGCCGAGATGCACCGCATTCTGGCCCCGGGCGGCACACTCGCGGTGACTGTGCCGACGTGGTACCCGGAGAAGGTCAATTGGATGCTGTCGGATGAGTACCACTCGCCAAAGTCGGTAGGCGGGCATGTGCGTATCTATACCGCCACCGAGTTGAAGGCGAAGCTGCGTTCAGCCGGTATGACCGTGAACGGTCAGCATCATGCCCATGCCTTGCACAGCCCCTACTGGTGGCTGAAGTGTGCGGTCGGGCCGAGCAACAACGATCACCCCATGGTCACCAAGTTCCGAAAGTTGTTGGAGAAGGACATCATCGAAGGCCCACGCTCCACTCGGCTCGCCGAAAAAGTACTGTCGCCGGTGATGGGCAAGAGCTACGTCGTTTACAGCCGAAAGCAGGCCTGATGATTCCCCACCTGCCGGGTGTACTGAGCGCCGCCGAGGTCGAAGAGACTGCAGCGACTATCGCAGCCCTGCAGCTTCCGAGCGGCATGATCCAGTGGTACCCGGGTGGTCACGCCGATCCGTGGAACCACGTGGAAACGGCAATGGCGCTTTCCGTCGTCGGCCGATGGCATGAGGCCGAGCTGGCCTACCAGTGGTTGATCGACAAGCAGTTGCCCGATGGCTCATGGCGCAACTACTACCGTCCCGACGGTTCTATCGAGGATCACAAGCTCGACACCAACGTCATCGCCTACATCGCCACCGGCGTGTGGCACCACTGGTGTTCCACTGGTGATCGTGGGTTTGTCGATCATCTTTGGCCGACGGTGCAGCGCGCCATCGACTTCGTACTTGAATTGCAAACACCGCGGGGCGAGATCATCTGGGCCCGACACACCAACGGTCGGCCGTGGACCTATGCGCTGCTCACCGGGTCGTCGTCCGTCTGTCATGCGCTTCGTTGCGCAGTGGCACTGTCACAGTTGGTCGGAGACGACCGGCCCGAGTGGGAGTTGAGCGCGGTCACGCTGGCCGACGTCATTCGCACCCAACCGTCGGCGTTTGAGCCAAAGAACCGCTGGGCCATGGACTGGTACTACCCGGTACTCGCCAACGTCATCACTGGTGCAACGGCGCAGGAGCGGCTGACGAAAAAGTGGGACGAGTTCGTAATGCCCGGCAAGGGAGTTCGTTGCGTGAACAACGAACCGTGGGTAACGGCATCGGAAACCGCCGAGTGCGCCATTGCGTATGCCGCTGCCGGCCTGACCTCGGTCGCGACCGACCTACTGCTTTGGACCCGTGCGCACCGGCAGACCGACGGCAGCTACCTGACCGGCCTCGTTTATCCCGACGTGATCTCATTCCCGGATCAGGAATGTTCGGCCTACACAGCGGCCGCGGTCATCCTTGCCGCCGACGTGTTGAGTAGAGCCAGCGCCGCCAGCGGCCTGTTCCTTGGGGAGCATCTTCCGCCGGTCGTTGACGAGGCGGCCGAACTTCCCCGCTAGATCTTCCACCGATTCGGAAGTTAGCGACTACTATTTCCATCGCTGGAGTCGCCGACACGAGCGAGGGGGAGCAGATGACAACTATTGCCGACGTCGCCGCCCACGCCGGCGTGGGTGTGGGAACAGTGTCGCGGGTGCTCACCGGCAACCCCCAGGTGCGTCCTGAAACTCGCGCTCACGTGCAGGCCAGTATCGAAGCACTGCACTATCGGCCGTCACGATCGAGTGCCAAACGATCAACAGAAAAGACCGGTTACGTTGGCGTGGTCGTACCGTTCTTCGACACGCCATCGGTGTACCCGAGAGTGCGCGGCATCGTGAGCCGCCTGCAGCCCCACGGGTTCAACGTGGTGCTTTTTAATCTAGACACACCTGATCTGGCCCGCAAGACCATGGCCGAGGTTCCTTACTCCACCACACTGAGTGGTCTCATCGTGATTTCGTTGCCGCTGCGGGAGGACGAGATTGAGCGGCTCGTCTCGGCTCGTTTCCCCACCATGTTGATCGATACCCGGCATGCCAGCCTGCCTAGCGTTACTGTCGACGACTTCGAGGGCGGGCGCCTGTCCGCAACCCACCTGTTGTCGATGGGGCACGAGCGGATTGCGTTCGTTGGCGAACCGATTCACAACCCGTTCGGCTTCGTGTCCAGTCGACATCGTGAGGAAGGCTTTCGCGCCGCAATGGCCGAAGCCGGCGTGCCGGTGCGGGCGGGCTACGTGCGCCATGCCGCTCATCTGCGCACGGCGGCTCGTCAGCAGGCCACCCAGCTTCTCGGATTAACCGAGCGACCCACTGCCATCATGGCCGCCAGCGACATTCAGGCCCTCGGCGTACTGGAAGCCATCACGGCCGCCGGTCTTGAGTCACCACGTGACGTCTCGGTTATCGGTTACGACGATATCGACCTGTCATCCCACGTTGGCCTTTCCACCATCCGCCAGCCGCTCATCGGCTCGGGCGAGCGAGGGGCCGAGCTGCTCATTGAGGCCATGGCGTCCGGCCGTAGGAGCGCCGAGTTCGATGAACACCTCGCCGTTGACCTTGTCGTGCGGGGCACCACCGGCCCGCCCCCGTCACCAACCAAATTCTCCCAACGACACCGAAGGACGGCATGATGGCAAGCCGATGGGCCGACAGCGCAGTCGTGTATCAGGTCTATGTCCGTTC
>JANMCE010000179.1:0-2995 GCA_031360915.1 Actinomycetes bacterium
TGGTGCACTTCTCATCGTCGTTGGCTTGGCCTTCACTGCTGGCGCTTGGTTGTCGTGTGGCCGACGGCCGCTGAATCCGATTCGCCGCACGTTCGAGCTGTGACGCAGGTCTGAGATCGATACCTGCCGATGCGGCGAGGAACGCGTAATGCAGCTGCTGAACGGTAGGTGGGGCGTCGCGAAGTTGGGGTCCGGACATGCCGCGCGTCTTTCCTGATGTGGCGATCGTTGCGTCGTCTTGTGACCATTCGAGAACACCGAAGTAGGCGAGGCGTTGGATCGAGTTGACGATGGTTGAGTTACGCCCAACCTCCGATGACGGCGGTGCTTCGGGCCGTGACAGCCCGATCGATTTCGCAAGCGTGTCGAGGTTGAGGGTGCCGCCGTTCGGGTAGCGCTCAAGGTGCTGGCCGATCTGTCGAGCTGCGAGCGTGGCTGACGGTCCAAGTCGGTGGGCCCACACGAGTTCGATATACACATCGGTGAGCGGCCACGTCTCACCTGGTTCGGGTGGTCGAACGGCGAGTTGTTGTGCGGCGGGATGTTTGGGTCGTGCGGCTGGTTCCATGCCTACGGTCTGGCAATCAACACCCTGATTCGGCGACAACTCTTTCCGCCGTCCGGTCCAGTTGCTCGGCGATTCAGGGACATCAACCGGCCGGGCGTACTTACGGGCAGCGTGAAGCCCCGCAGTCTCGTCGCTGTCGTAACGGGGCTTGCGGTGGTGGAACACGACGAAGACTTCGGCGTCATCGTGGCAATCGGCGTGCCACGGCGCTGGGCCGACGCAATCTTCTTGGGTTGGGCTTATCGGGGCCAGTTGGCGACGTGTCGCTACAAGAGGCTGCGATGTTCGGCCACGCGCTCGATACATTCGGCGAAGGTGGGCATCGTTGCTGTTGGCCAGAGCAGCTGAGGAACGTTTGTGGTGTAGGCCTTGCGCTGATCGGCTGTTGATTTCGGGTCAAACGCTGCCGATGCCGCGAACCCGCCGGGCGGGTATGTGACTGCTGGCAGACCGATTGCTTTGGAGTGTTGGCAGACTTCGCGAGCGAGGACCGCCGCGCCGTGGTCGCCGATCTCGGCGCGTACGGTTGGGTCGCCGAGGAGACACCAGATGTCGTAGTAGTGCCGTGCGGTCTTCGCTATTCGTTGCTCGCGCGATGGCCCGTGGGTTCGTTGGTGAGCTTCGTGAACGATAACGAGTTTCTCGACCACCGTTCGCGACGGCGCAAGGACATGCACGGCGAACGGTGTTGCCTCCTCGACCTTCTCGCCGAGCATTTCTGCGGCGAGCGGCGCGACGATCGAGGTCACGTCGTGTTCGGCATTCGGGATCGCTCCGCCGCGTGCACCGATCTCGAGTAGCAGCCCAGCGTCGGGCGGGAGGCAGTCGGGGTACAGGATTCTGACCTCTCGGAACACACCGGCGTCGACGGTCTTCAGGTCGAGGGTGCCACGCACGCCGATCCGTTGTTCAGCGGCCGAGATGATGCCTTTCATGGTGGTGTTGATCGCTGCTTTCGATCCTGGCGCGACGACGAGCAGGTCGACATCCTCGGAGAACCGTTCAATGAGCCGGAATACTTTCGAAAGGCTGGTTCCACCTTTGAACACGACCCGCGCGCCGTGGGAGTTCGCGTGCTCGACTGCGCCTCGAAGTGCTTCGGTGAGCCAGAAGTCCTTCCGGATCTGCTGGATAGGAATGGCCGTCTGTTCCGAAGCGCGCGTGATAGCGGCATCGAGCAGGTCGAGGTGCTCTCGCAATCTCACGACTGCACCACCAACGCTGGTATGACCGCCGGTACAAGTTCCGCCCAACGTTCGCGTAGCGCGAGGTGATGTTCTTCGGCGACCTGGCCGGCGATCCGGTCGGGACGAATCTCACCAGCAGCGACGAGGTGAATGACCTTGTCGCGCAGTTCGTCCCAGTCGGCTTCGACCGACACTGGCCAGTCGCGCAGCACCTCGATCACCGCTACCTCGATGGGGGTAAGGCCGAACTCTCGCCGGCGCGGCGAGCGCGAGCAGAACCGCACACCCGCCACCGGTGCAGGCACGCGACCGGGAACAGCGATTTCTGGTCGACCCGCGACCTGCGTGGTGAGTCCAAGCCATCGGGCAGCTTCGATGCCGGCCGGCCCTGCGCCCGGCCCAGCCACTTCAAGCGCGACGTCTTGTGGCGCCGGAGCGGCGATACCCAACCTGGTTTTTGGTCCTTTCCAATAGAGACCCTTGCGAACCCGACGGATCTCGCCCCGACGAGCAAGCCGCGACAGTTCGGCCTCCACAGCACCGGTTGGACCAGGAACACGCCGTGCATGAAGGAACGCGCGATCCGACAGCGAGCTAAGCGCTGAACGGACGGACGACGCAATCGATTCCATGTCAGGAAACTGTAGCGGAATTCTGACAAACGGCAACCTCAGGTGCCAGTTTGGGGCACGATGTGCCAGATACTTTTTGTGGCGCCTCGTGGCGCCTCGGCGGCCTATCCGACCATCGGGTCGAACAACTCCACGACGTGCTACTCAGGCGAGGCCTTCCGCAGAAGCGGATCTAGGCGAGTAAAAGCTACCGACGCGGTGTTCTGTCGGCGGGTGCCTGAACCCTGTACGTAGCCTTCGGTGGTCGAGGTGTTCGCATGGCCAACGTGCGCAGCGATGTCATCAAGCGGAACACCCGAGTTGCGGAGTTCAGTGATAACGGTGCGCCGACCGACATGAGTTCCCAGGTGAGTCGGGTCGATTCCCAACGCGGTCGCTTTCCGTCGCATCAACGCATCGACCTTCTGCCGCAAACCAAGCGACCCATCCTCAGCGGCAAACACCAACGACACGACCGCGCCACCGTGCTCGTACGTCCGCCACGCCGACCCCGCAACCGCTCGCTCACCTACCTGTTCCGCGTGACGTTTACGGAGAAGGTCAATCGCAGTCGGACCGAGGCGATGCACGCCTTTCGCGCCCACGGTCTTGGTCGGCTTCAAGCTCCG
>JANMCE010000251.1:0-27877 GCA_031360915.1 Actinomycetes bacterium
CGGTTGCTCGTGTCGGCTGGTCTGAAGGTGTAGTGGCCTTGGACGTTGATGTGTTTGCGGATGTATGGCGAGAGCCGTGGCTGATCGTCGGTGTCGATGGGATGGCCGTCGGCTTGGAGTTGGGTGATGGCGGCGTCGAGGTAGGTGGTGTTCCAGAGGGTGATGCAGTTGAGGACGAGGCCGAGGGCGCCGAGTTGGTCTTCCATTCCTTCTCGGTAGGCCTGTCGGAGTTGGCCTTTGCTGCCGTGGAAGACGTGGCGGGCGAGGTCGTGGCGGCCTTCTTGGAGGTTGCGCATCTGTTTGATTTGCCGCCGGTAGGGCTCGCCTTCGACGAAAGCGAGGACGTGCAAGGTTTTGAAGATCCGTCCGTAACTGGCGATGGCTTCACCGAGCCGTGTGGGTTTCCCGTTTCTGCTGAGCATCCGCACGATGTCGTGCGCGCTGACCGCGCCGGTATGGATCGAGCCGACGATGCGCAAGATGTCGGGCCAGTGCCGGGCGATCACGGTCAGGTTGATGATGCCGCGGGCGATGGTGTCGAGTTGCTGGTAGTCGGTGGTCGGGTCGGTGCGCCAGAGTTTGGTGTCGGGTAGATCGGCGAGTTGGGGCCGGTAGTCGAACCCGAGGAGGTGCAGGAGCCCGAACACGATGTCGCTGTAGGAACCGGTGTCGGTGATGATTACCTCGGGGTGGGGGCCGCCGTCTTGGCGGTAGATGAGATCGATCAGATGGAGCGAATCTTTCGGCGTGCCGGAAACGACGATGCCGGAGGTCCCGACTCGTTGGTCGTTGACCAGGTTGAGGAACGTGACGCCTCGGCCTCGCCCAAAGTATTTCGGGTTCGGTCTGGCATCGACGCTGGCGACGGGGACGGTGAATCGGATCCTGTCGGCAGCAGCGACGCGCCCACCACCCCAATGTCGTGCGAGGTGAATGTCGGCTTGGGCTTCGATGAGTGGCCGGTTCGCTGTCGTGTAGGTGTCCGGGCGTAGGTAGTTCTGATCGACGTGACTGAGCCGATGCCTCGTGAGGGCCGGTATCCCGGGTGAGGTGACCGGGCCGAGACCGATGTTCAACGCGTGCGCGGTGAGCGCTGCGGCGACGCTCAGGTGCAGATCCGCGAGTCGGGTTCCGCTTCCGGTGATCTGTTGGAAACCGTCGATGAACGTCGGATGCCAGGCCATGATGTCAAGGATCACGTCGGCCAAATCGACTCTGGGCATCATGGCTTCCACCTTGGTGCGTAGCTCGGTCAACGATGCCGGGTCGGGTATCGCCTCGATCTTGGCGGTGTGCAGGCGGCCGTCAGCGATGGTGTCGGGATCGACCGTTTCGGCGGCGTGGCACCAGGCGGCGTGCAGTGTGGCGGCATGAGCGGTGAGGAACTGGTCGGGTTGTTCGGGGGAGACCGAGCGAGTTCAGGATTGCTGGTCGGGCTTGTTCCCACACGACGCCGGCCAGAAGTCGGGCGCGTGGATCGGTCCAACGGGTCGAGTTAGTAGCGAAGATTTCGCGGTGTCGGAGTCGCTGGTGAAATTGTTCGAGGACGCAGAACACGTACCCTGCCCGATCTACCGTGCCGGCCGGCCGGTCTCGGGTGTAGACGAGTTGATGCCACCAACCGGCTGGCACAACGGCCGGGTCGATGAGCGCACTTTCGAGATAGCCAGACGGCGCCCGTCGGGTCGGCCGGGCGGTGATCAGACCCGGGAGCGCTACGAACGCGGTGAGGATGCCGTGCGCTTCTGTGGTCGCTGAGAACCGGATCGTGGCGCAAAGCTTCGGGAGGAAACGACGCGCTGTTTGGTAGCGGTCGATGATTGCTTCGCGCCATTCACCGCCAGGGTCGGCGTCTGGTGGGGGTGTGACCGCGATGATGTTCGCCGCTGCAGCGGCCGGCATCGGGCGTGACACGATCCTGTTGATCGTGACCCACAGCTCGCTGAGCGTGTCGGGGCCGTCAGGCCGCAAAAGCACCTCGATCACCGACGCGCAGATCGCGGCGTCACGGGCGACGAACGGATAGCGGCGCAGCGTCTCGGTCTTTGCTTCCCTGCGAGCTTTGGCCATCAGATCGTTCGTCATCAACACGTCGAATACCTCGATAGCGTCGTCGATCGATCGACCCTCCAAATGTCGTGCAGTCGCCAGGAGCGTCGCTATCCGTCGGTTCTCCGGGTGACGTCGTAGCGATTGTGCCTTGCCGGCCATACCCCAACGGGCGAGTTCGACGAGGCGCCTTACCGGCACGACAGCGTCGTCGACGGCTGCGAAGCCGAGTGTTTCGATCTCAACCACGCGGTCCAACGCCGCGATCAACGCTGCGACCGATTGGCTGGTCGGTCCGGTCCGAAGCCGTTCCAACACTGAAACCCTGGCACCATCCGGAACATCAAGTAGCGCGTCAAGCCGGACGGCTTGGGTCGGGGTGACCATGCCGGAGAGGACGTCGAACAATCGTTGCGTCGACCTCTCGCGCTCCTGAGCGACCAACCGGGCCAGACGGCTACGGCCAGGCAGCAACACCCGCCGGTCTCGCAGCCAGACGACAGCTCCGTGGAAGAGGGCTTTCGGACCGTCGCTTGTCGTCCACGCCCGATCACCAATCCAAACGGCAAGGTCCGTTTCAACAACGTTGAAATCGCGGTAGCGGTACTGGTCGGCGATCTCGGCGGCGTGAGCGAACCTCGTTGGTCGGCGGTCCAGATAGTGCTTCAAGCACGACGGGTCGGCAACCCCGATCTGCTTGGCGATGTAGTCGACAGCGCCCGCCGGGACAGCGGTTGGGTCCGAAAGGAACAGGCCGAGGTAGCGCACCGTACCCAGCTGCACCGCGAAACCGAGACGATTGTGATCACCACGCCGCTTACCGATCAACCCCAGATCGACATCATCCAGAAAGAAGCAGCGTTCCAGCTCAATCAGCGGCACCTGCCCCACGTACACGCCATAGCCAACGAAACCCTCAAAATCAGCATCACTAATCATCACCGACCATAGGTGCCAGCCTTAGCGTGACTTTCCGCGCCGTTACTACTCACGGGCCGAATACGACTGCACCAGCGCCTCGACCAGCCGCTGCGCCATCCTACGACGGGCCGTAACCAGCTGGGGGCTTCGGCGCAGCCTTTGACCGGTCAGGAGAGCCAGCCGGCGTCGTCGAGGACACCGGTGGTGTCGTTCGCGGTGGCGCGGGTGTAGATCGTGGTCGTGGCCGGGTTGGTGTGGCCCATGAGTTGTTGAATGATCGGCAGCGGCACACCGCGAACGGCGAGTTGTGAACCGTAGAAATGGCGCAAAGCATGCGCCATTGCCCCGTCGGGAAGATCGACCTCGGTGCGTGCGCAGAACTGGCGTAACTGCCGATCGAGCTGCTGCTGACTCAACGGTCGCCCGCCGTTGGCAATGAACAGTCGGCCCCGCGGACGGATCGCAAGCACGGGGGAGGGGCCGGCTTCCTCGGCCCGCTCGACCAGATACGCGTCGATTGCTTCGATGGTGCCTCTGGGGATTGGCACGACCCTGCCTTTGCCTCCTTTGGAACCGCGGACCTTGAACACCGGTCGTTCCACATCGCTCACGTAGCTGGCGGTCGTGAGATTGGAGAGCTCGCTCACGCGTAGTCCGCAGAACGCCAGGACGGACACGACCGCTACATCACGCACAGGCCAGTACGACCGCTGGTTATCGGCCGGCTGACGGCTTGCGGCGTCGAGCAGCAGGTCGACTTCGTCGACGGTGAATGTCTTGCCGTCCAGATCCCGGTCAGTGGAGCGGAGACGGACCTCGTCAGCATCGGTAGGATCCGCGATGAGATGGCCACGACGCGTCAGCCAAGAGCACCAACCCCGTAACGTGGCGAGCATCCGCTGGCGAGTGGAGACCGCGAGCTGCTGATCAGCCAACCAACCCAACGCAGCAACCGCCAGGTCCGAATCCGCGAGTTCTGTCACAGTGACAAAACTCCACCCGACCAAACCCTCATGGCTTTCACCGCTCTCCCGACCAAGAACCGCAATGTACGCACCAGCCCAACGGACTAGGTCGGCGCGTCGGGCCCGGTCCGAGTTCCCCGGATCATCCGGACGGTTCCCGACCCGTTTTGCGGCAAGCCAGTCCTCGGCGAGTTCGGCGAGGTCAGGACCGGCGGTACGGTGTCGAGCGGGGTTAACGGCCATGATCTGAGTCTAGTGTGTGATAACGTCAATTATCACACACTAGATCGCTTGGAACGGCCAGACCATTTCTGCCTCGAGCACCAACTAACTAAGTGGTCATGCTTCTGGGCGGCCTACTCGGCATAGCAGTATCAGCTGGTCACGGCTTCGGAACCTTTACTGGACCAATGGGCACGGTCGTTCCCGGGGTTGAGGGCGGAGGTGGCTGGTTGCGTAGTGAGCCGATGTTCGTATCGCCGGCTACCTTTATTTCGTCCTCAGTCTTGGTCTCCAGCTCTCGATCACTCCCCTGCACCGAGGCCGACGGGTCACTCTCGTGAATCGACGAGACAGCCTTTCCGCCTTTCGCCAAAGCGAACCTCCCGTGTCCTCCACCTAGTACCCGGTGCGTGTTCTTCACGTCACCAGTACGCTCAACAAGGAGTAAGTACCGCTTCTTGAGAATGGGCGCCGGATCATCGGGGTTGACATCTCTTCTGCCGGTGATACTTCCACCCGTCACCAGACTCGTAATTGTCTGGCCGGCGGTTACCCCTGTACCGGACAGCACTCGTTCGACTTGGTAGGAAATAGGAGTTTCCAAGTGCTGAGCAGCCGGTTTGGTTCCGTCGGGCGAGGCGGGCGCGTCGAGAAAAAGGAAAGATGGTCCTACCGACACGGCCGTCGCGATGATTGAAGCCTCAGCCCTCCCGAAAAGGTCCGCAGCAGTTGAATATGAGGGGTAGTCGGCCACCAAAACGTTGACGGCGACCTCGCCAGTCGGCGACCCTCCCGATTGTATGTCGACGGTAGTCGCTACAGAGTTTGTGTTAGCGACTGTAGTGGGCTCGGTAGGGAGCGGCCGTCCTGTTTGAATGTTCACTGTGCTCGGAGCCGCGGCCCCGCTTGATGTGTGCGATGAAATACCGCACGACGAGAGCGAGGCGAGCACCCCAACCAACGCACACATGCATTTGCCGCATCGAACGTTCATGGCGAGTCTCCGGAGTTGCGGGGATAGAGGGTGTTAAAGCTGTCTACGTCGTATGCGGCCGGATCACGGACCACTCCACCGCCGAGACTGCCCTGATTCATCATAGATGTCGTGCCGCTTGGCCGATGAGCGAGGCCAAGTGAATGACCCGCTTCGTGACCTACAACCTTGCGTTTCTGATCATCTGATTCAACTCCTAGTGTGCTCGTGTTTAGGGCAATATTGCCGTACGAGTAAGTACACCCTGCCACCGTGGGGTAACTAGACAAAGGACAAGGGTAGATCGTCGTGAGCCCCCACCAGCTTTGGCTGTACGCCTGAGGATAGAAGTCGAACTGGGTGCCAGAAGTGCTTGCCGATCGCCCTACGTAGAGATTCGTTGGCGTTGCCTGCCATGCGACCATTGCATTGTCGATCTGCCAGTCATAGGTAGTTCCCGACCGGAAGAACAGATAATTCTGGTTTGTGCCCACCAGAACAGCGTGTGATCCACCAAAAAATCGACGAAGAGCCGGCGACGCAAACGTGTATGTGCGAGGTCCACTCAAATCGTTGTAGACGCCATTATTCTGGGCTTCAACCGTTACCGTATGGCTTCCAGAAATGGCCGGCACGGTAAAGGTGAATCCATGGTTGTTTCCGTAAGGGCTCACCGCGTGATTGTTTGAGCCCTTAGCCTTCTGACGAGAACCATACGCCTCTCGCATAAATTGTCAAGACGCGCAATACCAAGATCGGGGTCTCGGTAGCAGTCGTGCAGGATTCGCGCGCTAGGGCCGACCGGGCACACGTCACAACCAATGATCTATCGCAACGCCGAAACCCGGCGGCTATCCTTGCCCGGTGCGCGGCGACCCCTCCCCCATGCGAATCGTCATGATTTCGTGGGAATACCCGCCCCTTTTCGTGGGTGGCCTCGCCACTCACGTGCACGGTATCGCTACGGCGATGGTCCGATCCGGGCATGAAGTGGTGGTGCTCACCTTCCAACATCCCGACGCTCCCGACGATGCAGTGATCGACGGCGTACGGATCTTGCGTGCTTCCATCGATCTTCCATGGTTCCCCGACGACCAGTTTGTCTCCAAGATGATCAGCGCCAATCACCAGCTCGTGCAGCTTTCCACCAAGCTCGGCTCCGACTGGAAGCCCGAGATCGTGCACGTCCACGACTGGTTGAGCGGGTGGGCAGGCGACACGCTCAGTGCGCTGTGGAGCGTGCCAATGATCGCCACTATCCACGCCACCGAACGAGGCCGTAACGGCGGTGTGGTGCCCACCAACGGGCAGTCGGCATCCATTCATTCGGCCGAGTGGTGGTTGACGTTTCGGGCCGACATGGTGATCTGCTGCAGCCAGTTCATGGCTCATCAGATCGCCGACAGCTTTGAAGTCCCGGCCGAAAAACTGGTGACCATCCACAACGCTGTCGACGCCACACTGTGGACGCGCTCGACGGAACCAGAAACGACCGAGACGGCCGGACCGCTCATCGTGTCGTGGGGTCGGGTGCAATACGAGAAGGGTTTCCAAACGCTGGTGGAAGCAATGCCGATCCTGCGCGAGCGACTACCCGGCGTTCGGGTTGTGATCGCCGGAACCGGGTCGTATCGCGCCGAATTGGCCGAGCGAGCCGAAGCCTTCGGTGTCGCCGATCTGGTGCACTTCGCCGGCTTCGTACCGGCCGACGAACTGGCCCAACTGCTGCAGGCGGCAAGCTGTGTCGTGATCCCCAGTTTCTATGAACCATTCGGCATCGTGGCGCTGGAAACACTTGCGGCAGGTGCCCCTCTGGTCGCAGCTCGCACCGGTGGCATGGCCGAAGTCCTCGAAGACGCCGACGCCGGTTTACTCTTCGCTCCGGGCGACGCCAGGGCCTTGGCCGACGCTGTCACCCGCACGCTGACCGATGCGGACCTCCGCACCCGTCAAACAACCAACGGACTCAACCTCGTCCATCAGCACTACAGCTGGGACGCAGTTGCCGCCCACACCATCAACACGTATCAGAAGGTGCTCGTATGAAAGCCACTCGTCGTTTTGTCGTCACTTCGCGCGTCCCGGAGTCGCTCGCCGGCCTAGAGGAGCTCGCCAAGAACTGGCGCTGGAGCTGGCGCAACGCCACGGGCGATCTGTTCGCCCGCCTCGACTCCGATGCCTGGTTGGCGACAGGTGGGGTGCCACTCGAAACCTTGCGCCGCGCCAGCCAATACCGACTCGACGCTGCTGCGCACGACCCACGATTCCTCGATGATCTAGCCGCCGTTTTGGCCGAGCAGCGTGATGCCCGGACCGGTCCACGCTGGTTCCAGACCGAAAAAACGAACAGCCCGCTTCGCGTGATCGCCTACTTCTCGCCCGAATTCGGCGTAAGCGCAGCGATGCCGCAGTACGCCGGCGGCCTCGGCATCCTGGCGGGCGATCACCTTAAGGCCGCCAGTGATCTTGGCGTTCCATTGGTGGGCATTGGCCTGTTCTACCGCTACGGCTACTTCCGTCAGGTACTGCGCTCCGACGGCTGGCAGCAGGAAAGGTTCGTCGCGCAGGACCCGAACGAACTGGGTTTGGCCGACACCGGCGTACGAGTAACGGTCGAGTTCCCCGACGACACACTGCACGCCAAGGTGTGGCGCGCTGATGTTGGTCGCACCCCGTTGTACCTGCTCGACACCGACCTTCCCGAGAACGCTCCCGAGCTGCGCACCGTCGCCGATCGCCTCTACGGCGGCGACAACGAGCACCGGCTGCGCCAAGAGATCCTGCTCGGTATCGGTGGCGTTCGCGCCCTGCAGGCGCTCGGCATCCACGCCCAGGTCTTCCACTCGAACGAGGGCCACGCCGGCTTTCTGGCGTTCGAACGCATCCGTCAGCTCACGGGCACCGGGCTGACGTTTGATGAAGCGATCGAGGTCGGTCGTGCCGGCAATATCTTCACGACCCATACCCCGGTCCCGGCCGGCATAGACCGCTTCCCGCGTGATCTGATCGAGCGTTACTTCACCGCGTTCGCGAAGCGTTGCAACACCACCTTTGATCACCTGTTCGCACTCGGCCAGCGAGCCGACGAAGACCTCGATCGGTTCAACATGGCTGCGATGGGATTGCGGGTCGCAGCCAGAGCCAACGGTGTGGCTGCGCTGCACGGCGAAGTGAGCCGCAGCATGTTCGCAGGGTTGTGGGCAGGACTTGATCCTGATGAGGTGCCGATCACGTCGGTCACCAACGGCGTGCACGCGCATACCTGGGTTGGCCCCCATTTCAGCAGGGTGCTGGCGTCTTCGGTGGGAGCCATCTGGGATGGCGCTACGACTGAGGAGTGGAAGGGGGCCTACGGCATCTCGTCCGACGACATCAGGGCAGCCCGGGCCATTGGTCGGCGCGAACTGGTGCGAGACATTCGGGTGCGCACCGGTCGACTGCGAGTACTCAACGACGATGTGCTCACTATTGGATTCGCTCGACGTTTCGCCACGTACAAACGTGCCTCGCTCCTGCTCAGCCAACCCGACCGATTTTTGGCGATGCTGACTGACAGCAAACGACCGGTGCAGTTCGTCTTCGCGGGCAAGGCCCACCCGGCCGATGACGAGGGCAAGCGGGTGATCCAGGCGGTCAATCGGTTCGCGCAGCGCACGGAGACCCACGACCACTTTGTGTTCGTCGATGACTACGACATGGATCTCGCTAAGACGATGTACCAGGGTTGCGACGTGTGGCTGAACAACCCTCGCCGCCCTCTCGAAGCGTGCGGCACCAGCGGCATGAAGGCCGCCCTCAACGGCGCGCTGAGCTGCTCGGTGCTCGACGGCTGGTGGGACGAAGCCTTCGACGGCCGTAACGGTTGGAAGATCGACTCCTTCGAGCAGGAGCACGACATGGAAGCCCGCGATCGTCTCGAAGCCGAGTCACTGTTCGACGTGCTCGAAAACGAGGTGATCGGCACCTACTACGACGGCACCGACAACTGGTGGGACATGGTGCGCCACAACTGGGCATCTATCGGTCCGGTGTTCACAGCGTCTCGCATGGTGCGTGACTATGTGGAGCATCTGTACGAGCCAGCCGCGGCGCAGGCCGATGTGTTCGCCGACCACGACTTCGCGGTCGGACGACAGCTCACCGCCTGGAAAGGCTTCGTCATCGCGCAGTGGCCGAAGGTTTCGATTGACGACACCACGGTGAACGCAACGGGCGGCAGCGACGGACCGGCGTTCGACGTCACCGCTACCGTTTCGCTCGGTTCGATCGCGCCGACCGACGTCGTGGTGGAAGCCATCCACGGACCGGTCGACGGCGAAGATCGGCTGATCTCGCCGCGCGCCACCGTATTGCGTCTTGGCGAGTCCGGCGTGTGGCAGGCATCGTTGGCGCCCGCCGAAAATGGACCCTACGGCGTTACCGTGCGGGTACGACCGACGCATCCGGCGTTGGCCCATCCGCTCGAGACGGGCCTGGCGACCTTTACGACGTCAACGTAAGCAGAAACTCTCTGATAGCCCGGTTGGTGACTTCCGGGTGGGTGAGGTTGGCAGCGTGCCCGGCGCTTTCGATGATGCTCATCTGCTGAAAACCGGGCAGCAGGTTGCGCAGATGCTGAGCCAGATCGATCGAGATGGCAACGTCGGCCAGACCGTGCACGATCATGGCGGGGCAGGTGATGCTCTTCACCTGCTCGGAAACGTCGTCGCGAGTCAGCAGGCAGCGGCCGGGTTCCACAATCGATTCCTTGGCACGGGCTTTCCACTTCGGTATCCAGCGCATGTTCTCTACTGGATCGGCAATGATAATGGATGCGGCGATGTACGCCATGTCGTCGTCGGCACCATGCTCGGCCCACGCATCGAACATGGCCTGGTAGAGCGGAATCTGCTCCGCATGCTCGGGGCCGGCCTGCGTGTCAATGAGGATGAGAGCACGCACCCGGTCGGGGTAGCGCAACGCAACCCGCAACGACACGAACCCACCCTGACTCATGCCGCCAACGATTGCTCGATCAATGCCGAGCGAGTCGAGCACCCCGACGCAGTCGTCGGCCAGATCCCAGTAGGTGAAGGGTTGGCCGTCGTACTCGGTGCGACCGAACCCACGAGAGTCCCACGTGATCAGTCGGTACTTCTCGCGAAGCCCGAGGGCCTGATGGTCAAACATCGATCGATCCATCAAAAAGCCGTGGCCCAAGATGATGGCGGGACCCTCACCACCCGTGTCTTCAAACCAGATCCGCTGACCGTTGACCGCTGCGTAAGGCATAGCGCCAGACCTTAGCGCCCGACGAAGTTGGCCTTGCCCGGACCCTGCTCGAGGAAGCTCTTGACCCCGATGCGACTGTCTTCGGTTTCGAACACATCGGCGAAGAGCGCCAGCTCGAGGGCGAGGCCGTCAGCCAGCGATCCTTGCAATCCGCCGTCGATCGCGGCCTTCGCCAGCGCTTGAGCCTGCAGCGCACCGGCGGCCAGTTGACCGGCCAAGGCCAGGGCGCGTTCGTGCAGTTGCTCCGCCGGCACGATCTCGTCGCACAGCCCAATGCGGAGCGCTTCGTCGGCTTTCACCTGACGACCGGTCAGACAAATCTCTTTGGCCCGCGCCGGCCCGACCAGGCGGCTCAGCCGTTGTGTTCCGCCGCCGCCCGGGATGATCCCAAGCAGAATCTCCGGTTGACCGAACACGGCGCGTTCACTGGCAATGCGGTAGTCACACGCCAACGCCAGCTCGCAGCCACCGCCCAACGCAAACCCCGAAACCGCGGCAATCACCAGGCGCGGAATGGCGGCAACGGCGTTAAGCGCCGCATGGAATTTCGGCCCGATTCGCTCCGCTTCGGCCCGACCGCCGAACTCGGTGATGTCCGCACCGGCGGCAAAGATTCGGTCACCTCCGGTGACGATGACCGCCCCGGGAGGGTTGCGTTGCAGGTCAAGTGCATGTTCTTCGAGCTCGCTCAGCAGCCGTACCGAGAGGGCGTTGACCTTCGGGTTGGCGAGAGTGAGAATAGCGACGCCATTGGTTTGACGGTCTAACTGAACGAGTTCTGGCTGTTCCATGCTGCGACGCTAGCAACGGCACATTGCCTAAAGGCTACGCTCAAGAAAGATTCTGTTACCGAGCACGGAGAGTGGCATGGTCGATGATATGGTGCCCACGGTAAGAGGGGTTGCCGACACATACGGCGGATACCAGTGGTGGGTGAAAAGGCTGTGAATGACCCGGTTTACGTAATGGGAGAACCAATAGTGAAGATTGCCGAGTACGGCACCGAAAACAAAGTGCTCGCTGCCGTCGAGCGCATCGCTCAGGGGCAGCGTGCCTTTTATCAAGAACTCGGCACAAAGTACGGCGTCACCCCGTTGCAGATTCAGCTCCTCGAATTGATCGCCGACGGCGCTCCCCCGACGGGGCATGTGGGCGAACTCGCCCGCGAGGTTGGCGTCACGCAGCCGAGCGCCAGTGAAGCCATTGCGTCGCTGGAGGACAAGGGCCATGTCAGCCGTGCCGTCGATCCGTCCGATCGTCGCCGTTCGGTGATCACCTTGACCGACCAGGGCCGAGCCCTGGCGGCACAGCTGAACGATGCTCGTGAGACCGTACGCGAAGCCCTTGGCGGTCGCAACGAGGAGGAGAACGCGGCGATCCTCTCGACGCTCGTTGACCTCATGGCCACCTTCCACAACGCGGGCATCATCGGCGTGGTTCGGGCCTGTTCAACATGCATTTTCATGAGTGATCAGGCCGACGGCACCCGCTTCTGCGACGCACTGAAGATCACCATGTCATCGAGCGACCTTCGTGTAAACTGCCGCCTGCACGAGCCACTTGAGATGGCCGCCACCAAAAACCGGCGCCGTTAACCCGGAGCCTCCGGGGCGGGCTGCAGTTCGTCGAAGCTGTTGAGGTCACGCAGCTGCGGAAAGCGCGCCCACCACACCAGCACGATGACCAGCGTCGCCGCACCGCCGAGCACGATCGCAACAACGGTCCCCAAGGCCTGCGCCGTCACACCCGATTCGAAGGCGCCGAGCTCGTTTGACGCCCCAATGAACACGGCCTCAAGTGCGAGAACCCGACCGCGCATCAGCGCGGGCGTGGCGAGCGGCACGACGGTCGAACGGACGAACACACTCACCATGTCGGCCGCCATGAGCACGGCCATCATCAGCATGGCGACCACGAAGCTCTTCGTCAGGCCCAGCATGATGGTGGCAACACCGAACACGCCGACGGCGATCAGCAACCGCTTGCCGACGCGGCTATTGAACGGCCGCGCTGCGAGGTAGATCGCCGTGGTCGCGGCGCCGATGCCACCTGCTGCACGCAACCAGCCGAGGCCCACGGCGTTGACGTGCAACCGGTCCTTGGCCAGCACCGGCAGCAGCGCCACCGCGCCGCCGAACAGAACTGCGAACAGGTCGAGCGCGATGGCCGCTAGCAGCAGTGGTGTGCGGCGGACGAACTTCAATCCTTCCAACGCGTGCGACAGCGTCGGCCGCTCGGTGGAAGCCTCGACGCCGTGAATCGGGTGGACGAACGAGATCGCAACGGCGGCGATGGCGAGCAGCACCGCCGCGGCGATGAAGGGCCATTCCGGACCGACGAGGAAGAGGACGCCGGCTAGCACCGGCCCGGCGATTGAGGCCGACTGCCACATCACCGAGCCGAGGGCGGCCACGCGTGGCATGGTGCCATCTGGGGCTACCGCTGGCGTCAAAGCTCGGGCGGCAGGTGTGGTGAAGCTGCGGGCGATACCGAAGAAGATCACTGCCACGAAGATCGGCCAAATCTGCTGGCCGTGGTGAGTCGCAAACCACGCCAGGTAGAGCGAACTCAGGATCTCGACCGTGAGCCCGGCCGCGGCGACCCTTCTGCGATCGAAGCGGTCGGCGACGGAACCGGCGACGAGAACGAGGATGGCAGTGGGGAGGAATTCGGCCAGCCCGAGTAACCCGAGATCGGCCTTGCTTCCGGTGATGTCGTACACCAACTTGCCCAGCGCTACTGCCTGGGCGACTGCAGCGGTCGAGCCGGCGAACGTGCAGAAGAGCACTGACGCCACCGATCGGTCTCGCAGGACGCTGCGGGCGGTGACCTCGTTCGACATGTTCCCCGCAGGTTAGTGCGAGCCGTCAGCCCAGGCTCAGGTGTTCGTGGATAAACCAGCCACCGACTGTCCGCCGTTTTCGTTAGGCTCGGTATGCACGCCCGGCAGGACATACAGCATTTCGTACATGCCCGCCCCGGGGTGTCTAGCGTACTCCCGTGCCAGTGAAACTGACCCACGCCGTTCTTCATCAACTGCACCTCCCGTTGGTAGCTCCGTTCCGCACGTCGTTCGGTACGGAGACCTCGCGCCAAGTGCTGCTCGTCCAGATGGTCGGCCCGGACACCGAAGGCTGGGGCGAGTGCGTGGCCGACAAGCTACCGCTGTATTCGTCGGAGTATTCCGATGGCGCGGCGCTGATGATCAAGCGATTTCTCCTCCCCCGCCTCGATCCGAACTACGTGGTTGCCTCGACGGTGTCGGGGATCATGTCACCCGTCCGTGGACACCCGATGGCCAAGGGTGGGATCGAGGCTGCCGTACTCGACGCGGAATGTCGCCTCTACGGTCAGCCTCTTTCCGAGCGACTCGGTGCCACCAAAGATCGCGTGCCGTCAGGTGTCTCGGTCGGTATCCACGACTCGATTCCGGCCTTGCTCGACACGGTTGAGCGTTATATCGCCGAGGGCTACCTGCGCATCAAGCTGAAGATCGAGCCCGACAACGACATCGCACCTGTTGCTGCTGTTCGTGAGAAGTTCCCCGACATGCTGCTGCAGGTCGACGCCAACTGCGCCTACACCATCGCTGATGCTGCGCTGCTTGCGCGCCTCGACCCATTCGATCTGCTGCTGATCGAGCAACCCCTGCCCGAAGACGACGTTCGTGGCCACGCCCAACTGGCGCAGCTGGTACGTACGCCCATCTGCCTCGACGAGTCGATCACCTCGCCGCGGGCTGCCCACGACGCGATCGCGCTTGGCGCGTGTCGGATCATCAACATCAAACCCGGCCGGGTCGGCGGCTACCTCGAAGCGGTGAAGATCCACGACATCTGCGTTGCTGCGGGCGTTGCAGCGTGGTGCGGCGGCATGCTCGAAACCGGCATCGGTCGCGCCGCTAACGTCGCGCTCGCTGCGCTACCGGGCTTCACGTTGCCGGGTGATACGTCGGCGTCGTCCCGTTACTTCCATCGCGATGTCACCGCGCCCTTCGTCTTAGAGGATGGCCACCTCCGTGTTCCCACCGGCCCCGGCATCGGGGTCGATCCCATCGCCGACCTCCTCGCAGAATTCACCGTCTCCGTCGAAACCATCAAACTCGGCACCTAACGGCGCTCCAACATCAGTTGGCGACAAAACCGATCGTGTCGCGACCGGTTTTGTCGCAAAGTCGCCGGGGAAGCGACCGTAAGCGGGGTCTACGCTTTGGCTATGAGCGATTGGAACAAGCAGATCATCGCCGAGTTCAGAGCCAACGGAGGAAAAGTTGCCCAGTTCGGTGACGCTCCGATGGTGATCCTTCACACCATTGGCGCCAAGAGCGGCGAGCTTCGCGAGATTCCGCTGGTCGCGAAGATTGATCACGACAACATGATCATCTTTGCGTCGAAGGCTGGCGCACCCACGAACCCGGACTGGTATCACAACCTCGTCGCAACGCCCGACATCGATGTCGAGTTCGGAGCCGAGAAGTTCCGAGCCCGCCTCGAACAACTGTCGGCCGAAGACGCCAGCAGCGCCATCCAAGCCCAGGCCGAACTCATGCCAGCGTTTGGCGATTACGTGAAGTCAGCTGCACCCCGACAAATCCCTGCGTTCGCTATCCGTCGTATCTAACAACGCGGCGCCTAGTCAGACGACTGGGTTCTCCGACTACCGTTTCCCCCAGGGGACCCATGACGCAGACCTTGGTCGACGTAATGCGGAAGCCAACAGGGCGTCGTAAGGTCGGTGGGATGTCGTCACTTCCCGCCTCTGGTTTGCAGCTGCGTTCCCTTGTCACAAGTGCTGGCACACTGGAACTCTCCCTTGTCGATGTGCCCACTCCCGCTCCGGCCGATGACGAGGTCGTCATCCGGGTTGATGCCTCGCCGATCAATCCATCCGATCTTGGTCTACTGATCGGTGGTGCCGATCTCACCCAAGCGACATCGGCCGGGTCCGGCGCAGTGGCGACGATCTCTGCACCTATTGCGCCCAACGTGCTGCGGGGCTTGAGGGGCCGGCTCGATGAGTCAATGGCCGTCGGCAACGAGGGTGCGGGCGTCGTGGTTGCTGCTGGTTCTTCGGACGCGGCCCAAGCGTTGCTCGGCAAGACCGTCGCCATCGCCGGCGGCGCCATGTACTCGCAGTATCGCTGCGTAAACGCTGCGATGTGTTTCGCTCTTCCCGATGGCATCACAGCCGCGCAGGGTGCCTCCAGTTTCGTGAATCCGCTCACGGCGCTGTGCATGACCGAGACCATGCGCCGCGACGGTCACACGGCCCTTGTGCACACTGCTGCGGCATCGAACCTCGGGCAGATGCTCACCAAGATCTGCCTTGCCGATGGCATCGAACTGGTCAACATCGTACGCAAGCCCGAACAAGCCGAGGTGCTGCGCGGCATCGGCGCGAAGCACATCGTTGACTCAAGTTCGGAGACCTTCATGAAGGACCTCATCGCCGCGCTTACCGAAACCGGAGCAACCATCGCCTTCGATGCGATCGGTGGAGGCAGGCTCGCCGGCCAGATTTTGACCGCAATGGAAGCGGCTGCCAATGCCAAGGCGACGACCTACAGCCGGTACGGATCATCCACCTTCAAGCAGGTCTACATTTACGGCGGGCTCGACCCCAGCCCAACCGAACTCAACCGCTCGTTCGGTTTGTCGTGGGCACTGAGCGGGTGGCTGCTCACGCCCTATCTGCAGAAGATCGGATTTTCCGAGATGCTCGCTTTACAACAGCGCGTCGGTCGTGAACTCACCACCACGTTCGCCAGCCACTATGCGCGAGTTATCTCACTGGCTGATGCCCTCGACCTCGACACCACCCGTGCCTATGCCAGCATCAAGACCGGCGAAAAGTACCTCATCAATCCCAGCCTGTAAGGCGCTCGCTGAGCTTGCGACAAAACCGCTTGCCTAGCGACCGATTTGGTCGCAAAGTCCCCGTTGACAGACGTATCCTCCGGAAGACCACAGGAGCGATCACATGACTGATGAGCAGAGCTCAGGATTCCAAGTAGGGCTCGGAGTGCCCGATCACTACGACACCTACGTCGCGCCTCTCATGAAGCCGTTCATCGCCGCCTTGCTCGCCGCCGTCGTTCGGCCAGGGCAACGCGTATTGGATGTTGCGTGCGGCACCGGGTTTGCGACTCGAGCGGCATCGAGCATCGTTGGTTCTGGTGGAAGCGTCTCGGCGATCGATATCAACCCGGGCATGATCCAGAAGGCGCGGCAGCAGCCGACGCCAGGAGACGTCGGCTGGCAGGTTGGGTCTGCGTTGGACTTGCCGTTCGAAGACGCGTCGTTTGATGCCGTCATCTGCCAGCAGGGTCTGCAGTTCTTTCCGTCGCCTGCCGACGGACTCGCGGAGATGCACCGAGTTCTTCGTCGGGGCGGATCGCTCGGCGCAACCGTGTGGGCACCAATACACCTCTCGCCGTACCTCGACGCGCAGGCCTCGATGATCTCGGAGCACTGCGGCATCGCGCCGGCTGTACTCGAACAAGCCGTACCGCCCGAGGGCGAGGCGCTTCTCCACCCATGGGCGACGCAGGCTGGGTTGTCCGATCCTCACATCGAGACACTGCAGCTTGTGGTCGAGTTCCCGCCGCTGCGGCAACACATCGTCAATCACCTTCGAGCCCTTCCGTGGTCGGGCCCCTTCTTCGCCCTCTCCCCCACGACGCAGACTGCCGCAGTAGAAGCAATGGTCGATTCCCTTGCGAACTACACGCAGCCCGACGGCTCTGCCCACATTCCCACCGCCTCCCTCCTTCTCACCGCCACCCGCTGATTTGCTTCCGATAGACCTGTCGTCACCCACAGCGTGCTCGTGCCGCGTGATTTCGCATGGAACGGTACCCGCTATGTCGGTGAAGAAGTGTTCTTCCTGGCCCGCTACTTATCGGAGCGTCCCCAGGTCAGCGGGACGGGGATGCTCGCTGACGAACATCCGAACTTTCGGGGCTACGGCTGGTTCGACCTCGGTGAACTGGCAAACCTGGGCGATCTACTTGAACCGCCCCGGTTGCTTGCCGTCGTCACCGAACTCGTGCTCCAGATCCGCCGCTAAGAACGTCGGCTGGCGGTTCGTTCGGCGTGTTCGAGGGCGTCGATGTCGATGGTGTCGAAGTGCGTTTCGTCGGAGACGCCGTGTTGGTTTTCCCACTCTGCTCGTTCGGCGGGGGTCTGGAGGCGAAGCCACGTTTTCTCGCGAGGTTCGCTGTACCTGCGCGGTGTCACGACGGGTTGGGTGGCGGGGTCGGGGGTGAACCAGGTGTCACGATTGAGCCAGCGTTCCCCGGTTGGATGAACAAACGGTGTCACCGACGGCGGCAGTGGCCCGACAGGCGACGTTGGTTTCGCTGCGCCCTCCATGATGGTGCCGTCGGGTCGACGAAAGATAAGGCCGTCAGGATTGTCGGCGTTGCCAACGATGGAGAACTTCCCGGCGTGATGCGCTCGGTGGCAGTGTCGGCAGAGCGCCCCGAGGTTGCACGTGTTGGTTGGCCCGCCGTCGGTCCAATGCACGACATGATGGGCTTCTAAGCCTTTCGTGGCCGAGCACAACGGGTTACGGCACATGCGATCCCGATCGAGAATGAGGTCGGCGATCTTGTGCGGGACCACGCGTGCGCTACGTCCCAGGTTTACCGGTCGACCGCCCCGTTCGAACAGTGCTTGGATCGTGGTGTTCGACAGGATTTGTTTCAGCACACTGTCTTTGAGGTGTTGCCCGGCATTGAGCCAGCCGCCGTCTTCGTTGATATGCACAATGACGCGGTAGCGATCGGAACGCGAGACCGACTTGATCGTGGCGAGTGACCGCAGGCAAACCTCTTCGAACGCGTCGGCCCACGTGACGTTGGTGTTCCCCGCCTTGAACAACGCGTCGCGGGCCTCGTCCATCGCCTTTTGGGGAACGGCGCCGCGTTCAGCGGAGAAGTCGGCGTGCATGCGCCAGCGGCCATCATCATCAAAGAACGCCATCGCTATGTCGACGCGTTCTGGTTCCGGCATGATTGGTTCGCCCGGTTCCTCGGTAGGGACAACAACTTTCCAGTACGAGCCGAGCTTGGCTCGAAGCTGAGACACGGTCGCACATTTCGCGATTCCGGCGACTTCAATGTCGTTTCGGGCCGGCGTGAACTTCGCCACCACCGCTACCTGATCAATGGACACTTCACCGTCCGCGAAGGATTGCAGCGTGACGGGCAACTCAGTGGACCGCGACGCAATCTGCACCATCTGTTTCGCCCGGGCGGAGGCCAGCCCCGTTTTCCACGCCACCCACTGCTCGACGGTGCGAATACCAGGGACGTCCCACACGCCTGTATCGACTACCTCACCGACCAGTAGTACGAGCTGCGCGTGTGCGGCGTTCAGCACGCCACACACCGCCGCTAGTCGTGTTTCCAAGTCTTCCGTCATACCCCTTAGCGTACACCAGTTCGTAGACAAACGATTGTCAAAACCGTCAAGAAATACCTGCTCAGAGCACATATTCGACCATTCAACGTGTCGAAGAGCACCGGTCCGAAAACGGGTCGACGACGGCGTTACAGGTTCAACAAATGCTTCCGTCACGGCCAGCAAAAGTCACAAAGAGGCGGACACGAACAAGCACCCGGTCTGGCCGGCCAACCGCCACCAGCGTTACAACGGAGTGGGCAGGCCTTCGACGTTGAGACGTCCGAGGAGCCAGGCGAGGCGATCATGGGCGGGCAGCTTGAGCGCGGCAGCAGGCAACTGAGTGAGCCCGAGAGTGCGCGACGCGCGCCAGGACATTTCCTGCAGATGCAGCTCGCGGCGGAGAAACTCACGACTCCAGTCCGATGGGCCGAAGGACGCCAGACCAAGATCGGCGTGGTGAATTTCAACCTCGCGCCACCGGTTCCACGGCGAGGTGTGGGCAGGTTCGTCACTGCCCATGCAGCGGCCAACAACCTGCCACGACGACGGTGTCATCTGCGCCCATGCAGCTTCCAGTTCGCCGTCCGTCCGACGCACGTCGGCCACCAGCGCCGCAGCCGAGCGCCGAGCACCAGCTTCAATCATCGCGTCACGTTCAGCGGCACCGCCCGGATAGCGATCAAGGCTAACGCCAGCGAGCGCGCCGTTAATCAGCCGGAGATGGCTCTCGGCATTTCGCGCCAAGTGATTCAACACGTGCCCAACCGTCCAGCCGGGCAGCAGACTTGGTTGGCTAACCGCAGCGTCCCATAGCCCGTCAAGCGTCGTCCAAAGCCGAACATGGGCGGCCCGGGCTCCAGCTACATCTCCGGTGATATCAGCAGTGAGATCCACGTCAACCAACCCTACGCGAGCCAGGTCAGTCCCCAGCGATTAGCCTCCCTCACTATGCAATTAGCGATGATCGGGCTCGGCCGGATGGGCGCCAACATGGTGCGACGACTCATGAAGCACGGACACGAATGTGTGGCCTACGACGTCAGCCCGGACGCCGTAAAAGCCATGGCCAAGGAAGGCGCAGTTGGGGCTTCTAGCCTGGAGGACATGGTGTCCAAGTTGAAAGGCCCCCGCAACATCTGGATCATGGTTCCCGCTGCGTACGTCGATGGCACCATCGCCGAGCTCGCGCCGCTCCTGTCACGCAGCGACACGATCATTGACGGCGGCAACAGCTACTACCGCGATGACATCGACCGCTCGGGTCCACTCGCTGCGATTGGCATTCACTATCTCGATGTCGGAACATCGGGTGGCGTCTTCGGGTTGGAGCGCGGCTACTGCATGATGGTGGGCGGCGACGACAAGGCCGTCAAGCGCATGACGCCTATCTTCGACACGCTCGCACCCGGCATGGACTGCGCGCCTCGCACACCCGGGCGAAAGGGCAAGGCGATACAAGCCGAGAAGGGTTGGCTGCACTGCGGCCCAAGCGGAGCAGGTCATTTTGTGAAGATGGTGCACAACGGCATCGAGTACGGCCTCATGGCTGCGTACGCCGAGGGCCTGAACGTACTGAAGGGTGCCAACATCGGCAAGGCCGATCACGAGATCGATGCCGAGACCACTCCGCTGCGTGACCCGAAGTACTATCAGTTCGATATCGACATTCCGTCGGTCACCGAACTGTGGCGACGTGGCAGCGTCGTCAGCAGTTGGCTGCTCGATCTCACCGCTCAGGCGCTCGTGGAAGATCCGGAACTCAAAGAGTTCGAGGGCAAAGTAAGTGATAGTGGCGAAGGCCGTTGGACCATCCTGGCCTCTATCGACGAAGGCGTGCCCACACCTGTGTTGACCGCAGCGTTGCACGAGCGATTCTCCAGTCGCAACAACGGCCTCTACGCCAACAAAGTGCTATCAGCGATGCGCAAACAATTCGGTGGCCATCACGAGAAGAAGAACAAGTAGATGCAGCCGCGGGCTGACGCCATCGTCTTGTTCGGTGCCACTGGCGACCTGGCGAAGCGCAAGATTTTTCCGGCGCTCTACAACATCATTGGCCACCAAGGTCTCGACCTGCCGATTGTTGGCGTCGCCCGTGACACCTGGGATGATCCAAAGTTCCATCAGCACGTGCGAGACAGTCTGGCCGAGTTTGAGCCGGGTGCGAATGCCGTCATGATCGATGCGCTCATCGACGGACTCCACCTGGTTGTGGGCGACTATTCACAACGTACAACCTTCGAAGCGCTGGCGGGTGTGCTCGATCGGGTCGGCTCGAAGAACGCCGTCTTCTACTTCGCCATCCCGCCGTCAATGTTCCCCCAGGTGGTGCAGTCGCTCGCCGCAGTCGGTCTGGCCGATCGCGGCAGAGTCGTCGTGGAGAAGCCGTTCGGACGTGACCTTGCGTCAGCCAAAGATCTGAACGCAACGCTGCATGCCGTGTTCCCGGAGGAGAAGATCTTCCGCATCGATCACTACCTGGGCAAGGAGAGCGTAGAGGACCTCTTGGTGTTCCGGTTTTCCAACCTGCTGCTCGAACCGATCTGGAATCGCAACTACGTCAAACAGATCCAGATCACCATGTCCGAAACCATCGGCGTGGAGGGTCGCGGCAGCTTCTACGACGCCGTCGGCACCATCCGAGACTTCCTGCAGAACCATTTGCTGCAGGTGTTGGCGCTCCTCGCCATGGAGCCGCCCGTCGGCCCCGACGCCAGCTATCTGCACGATGAGAAGGCCAAGGTCTTCGCGGCGATGCCCGTGATGAACTGTGAGCAGATGGTGCGCGGCCAGTACGCCGGGTACCAGGCCGAACCGGGCGTGGCCGAGGGTTCCACCGTCGAGACCTATGTTGCGGCCAAGCTCACTATCGAGTCATGGCGATGGGCTGGCGTGCCGATCTACGTGCGGTGCGGCAAATCACTTGCATCGGCGGCCACCGAGTGCGTGGTCGAACTCAACTGCCCCCCTCGCATGCTGTTCGACGAAAACCCCGATGGCAAGACACCATCGCCCAATCTCATTCGCTTCCGGCTGGGCAAGAACGATGGCGTTACCTTCACCGTGCAGGCCAAGCAGCCCGGACGGTACCTCGACAGTCAGGACGTCGACCTACGATGCGACTTCGCAGCGGCGCTTGGTGATCGCGACGAACCTTACGAGCGGCTGATCTGGGATGCTGTCGATGGCTCGTCTCGCCGGTTCGCCCGCCAGGATGTGGTGGAGCAGACCTGGCGCATCGTGCAACCCGCGCTTGACAACCCCGGCCCGGTGTTCGGGTATGAACGCGGCACGTGGGGCCCGGTTGAAGCTGACGCATTCGTTCCCGGCGGCTGGTTCGAACCGTCGGCATGACCGGTCGCCAGAACTCTCTCTTCGTGGTGCGTCACGGTCTCACGGAGTGGGCGCGCGACGGCAAACACACCAGCTATACCGACGTCCCGCTCTTGCCTTGCGCCGACGACAGTGTGCTGACACTCGATCGCGTTCTGAAGCACCGTGACTTCGCGGTCGTGGTCACCTCACCGCGTCAGAGGGCACGTCACACCGCCGAGTTGGCCGGGTATCCCGATGCGATCCTTGATGACGATCTGGTCGAGTGGAATTACGGCGACGATGAAGGCATCACCTCCGACGAGATTCGTAAGGCCCGGCCCGGTTGGGACATGTGGCGCGACGGTTTTGCCGGCAATGCCGAAACGCTCGACCACGTCGTTGCTCGTGCCGACCGCGTCATTGCCCGTGCCCTCGACGCGAAGGGAGACACATTGGCCTTCGCCCACGCCCACTTCCTGCGCGTGTTGGTCGCGCGTTGGATTGAACAACCCGGCGTAGTGGCCCAAAGATTCACGGTCGACCCGGCCAGCACCTCAGAGTTGGGCTGGAAAGATCACCGGCGCGTGGTACACCGTTGGAATGACCATGTCGACTGAAGTCGTCTCCGCTTCACTGCTGCCCGGTCGAGCGGCCATCTGGGTGGCCGATCGCCTGTGTACTGCGATTGCAGAACGAGGCGAAGCCCACCTAGCCGTGAGCGGCGGATCCACGCCTCCCGCTATGTTCGCCGCGTTGGCCGCGCTGCCGCTCCCGTGGCCGCAGGTGCACGTGTGGCAGGTGGACGAACGAGTTGCGCCCGACGGAAACCACGATCGCAACGCCGGACAACTGTACGCCCTTCGCGACGCGGGCACCGTCATCCATCTGATGGACGTCACCAACCCGTCGCTGCCTGTCGCGGCGGCGTCGTATGCCGCGGCACTGCCTGATCGATTCGACGTGATCCATCTTGGTCTCGGCGATGATGGCCACACCGCCAGTTGGCCCCCCCGAGACCCAGTCGTCAATCTCACCGAACGAGTTGCCGTCGTTGGACCGTTCAAGGATCGCGTGCGTCTTACGTTGACTCCCCCGGTCGTGAACAACGCCCGCCACATCATGTTCCTGGTGGCCGGTGCCACGAAGGCTCCTATGCTCGCCCGACTCCTCAGAGGTGACCCGAGCATTCCGGCCACCGTTGTGCGTCGAACCGGAACGACGATTCTCACTGACGTTTTCTGAACGCAAGCGAGTCGGTTGCACCTCGGGCGGTAACCTAGCGGCCATGTCTCACCTGTTCCTGTCTGAAGCCTGGTTCGAAGCTACGTCCGTTCTGGCCGAGAAGTACGCCGACCAACTTCCCGAGATCACCGAGCGGGCCAAGATCAACATGATCGTCACCGCCACGCCATTCGGCAACGAGCCGGTGCGCACCTATCTCGACACGTCGAGCGGGCAGATGCTGCTGGCCAAAGGCACTCTTGATGAGGCCGATTGCACCGTGACCACCGATTATGAGACGTGCACCGCGTTGCTCGTCCAGCAGGACCAGCAGGGTGTCATGCAGGCGTTCATGGCCGGGAAAATCAAGGTGCAGGGTGACATGTCGAAGCTGATGGTGATGATGATGGCAGTGCAGACGGCGCCGGCTTCACCGGTCGGTTTAGAGGCGGCCGAAGCGGTAAAGGCGATCACAACCATTCCAGCGTCGTAACATCGTCGCCGTGAACGAGGACTCGACCACACCCGCCAGTGGATTGCGTGATTTGGCAACGGCCAAAGCATGGGCCGCCGACGACGCATCCACCGAAACGCTGCTGGCCCGGCTCTATCAGCAATGGCCCGCCGCGCACCCCGAACTGGCCGGCAACCCGCGCACACCGGTCTACCTGTTAGCCCGTCTGGCCAACAGTGATGATCCGGCCATCATCGACGCCATCCGAAACAACCCGACCGCGGTAGCCAGCAGCGTCCGCCCCCGCACGCCTTGGCCGGCACCGGCCGCAGCGGCAGCCGAACCAGCGCCGATCGGTCAGACGACCGAGCAGCACTGCCCCAACCCGGCATGCCAGGCAACGGTGCGACCCGAGCAGGTCCGATGCTTCTCGTGCGGCATGGCGCAACGTGTCGACATCACCGGGGTCATCCCGGCAACAGCCGACAGCGAGCGGCCGGTCGACCCGGCCGCGGCGGCCACCGCTTCGCTCTACGGGGTCAACGCCGTTCGTACCGTCACTCCATTCGGCGCCGTGCCCGGAGTTGCCATACCGCTGCGAGATGCCACCAACGTTGCCGCATCCGTCGGCGCTGCAGCTGCCGCTGTTGGCTCAGACGGCGACCGCAAGGGTCGCTTCTCGCTCACCGGAAAGACTCTGGACAGCAGTCGAGCCAAAGTCGGCCCGGTCGGCCTGATCGGCTTCTTTGCGCTGCTGGGGCTCCTGGCCCTAGGCGTGCTTGGTTGGAAGGCGATCGCCGCGTCCAAGAGCGACACCCGGGCGCAGACCGACAAACGTCTCACGCCCAAGTCGCCCTCCGGTGCTGCAACACCTGCCGTGCCGACCACGGCGCTCGGCGCAGGAAGCCCCGGTTCGGGAGCAACCACGGCGGTCATACCCGTGGTCGTCGCTGCCAGCCCGTCTATCGTCAACCCTGCCCCCGTCACGGAAGCACCGACCGCTGCAGCCACCCAGGCGCCGGAACCAGAGACGACGCCGGCGCCCGCCACTGCGCCGGCCACGGCAAAAACCACCAAGGCCACCGTTGCCCCGACGACAACGACTGCGGCACCCGCCACCACGCTCGGCACGAAGAACGCAACCGTGCCTCCGAACGCCACGCCATCGCAGCTCACATCGCTTGCGCAGGAGTACGCGACGGCGCTGGCCAGCAAGAATGCTGACCTCGTACGCGCGCTCAACCCGAGCCAGTCCGGTGATCTGTCGGGCTACAAGTACCTTGATGCCTCTACGGTGTTCCCGGTCTCGATGTCGTCCGGCGCCGACCCCCACACCATGAAGCTCGGGCTCGTCGCTCACGAAGTCACCACCAGCGGCAAGCGCACCATCATCTACTGCGCCAACTGGAAACTCGACCTCGGCAAACACACCGTCACCCCCACCAGCGGCCGCGAACTCCGCACCATGACCGGCATCGTCGCCCCGGCAACCCTTGTGGGCGAAATCCAAAAGAACTGCGGTTAACGCGACGCTACTGCTACCTCGCTTCTCGCTACCGCTCGCGGCGCTCGTTCTCGCTTCGCTCGGCAATCCTCCAAGTAGTCGAACGATGTTGAGGCTAGACCGCTCCCTACTCATCTTTGGCGGCGAGGGATTGCATGGCGGTGGCGAGTTCACCGACGGTCCAGCGGTCGTTTCGTTCTAGCCCCTCGCCTAACTCCCAGGGCTTTACCCGCTTTACCGTGCCGCCCTGAATGAAGAATGTTTCGCCATGAAAGGTGCATGCCTCACTGGCGAGGTAGGCCACCAGGGGTGACACGTTGGCCGGGTCCCACACGTCGAACCGATCGTTGGAGGTTGGCGCGGCGACGACATCATCGAGGCCGGGTGTGGCGAGGGTGAGGCGGGTGCGGGCCGATGGTGACACGCAGTTCGAGGTCACTTTGTAACGGCCGAGTTCTTTGGCACAGATCTGGCTGAACGTGGCCACGCCCGATTTGGCCGAGCCGTAGTTGGTCTGGCCGATGTTGGCGAACAAACCCGACGTGGAGGTGGTGTGCACCAGGTTGCGACGTCGACTACTGCCATCTTTGTGTTGTTCACGCCAGTACGCGGCGGCCCATCGGGTCGGGACGAAATGACCTTTCAGATGCACGGAGATGACGGCATCCCACTCATCCTCGGTCATATTGACGAGCGCTCGGTCGCGCAGGATGCCAGCATTGTTTACGAGGATGTCGAGGTCCCCGAAGGCATCTATCGCCGAGCGGATAAGACGACGGCCGCCGTTCCAATCGGACACATCGTCACCGTTGCCGATGGCCTCGCCGCCCCCTTGGCGAATGTCCGCCACGACCTGCTCGACCGAGGTGAGATCGGTGCCGGACACGTCGCCGCCTCCGCCGAGGTCGTTTACGACGACCTTGGCGCCCTCTGCCGCGAAGAGGATGGCATGCTCCCGCCCGATGCCCCGGCCTGCGCCGGTAATGATCGCGACGCGCCCGTCCAATGCCCCCACGGTCTCCCCCTCATCCGATGTGTGAAGGCAGAGTAACCGCGACGGCTACCCGCGACGGCTACCCGAGACGCAGATTCACCTTGGTGCCACGCTTCACTTTGGTGCCGGGCGGAGGATCGCACGAGATCACGGGGCGATCGATGGGGCCATCGATGGTGCCCTGCTCAAGGCCAGCCTCTTTGAGAACTTCGACGGCCTTGGTTAGTGAGGAGGCATAGATGTTGGGGACGACGACAAGGTCGGGGCCTTTCGAGATTTTTATCTTTACTTCGCCACCACGAGGCAGTTCGCTTTCGATTTCGGGGTCGATGTTGGCCACGATGCCTGCCGCCCATTTGTCGCTGAACATGTCCTCCAGCCTGACGGCCTTCAGACCGGCAGCTTCGATGGTGGCCTTGGCCTGCTCCCAGTTCAGACTGCGGATCTCGGGAACCTGTCGGGGCTTCGGGCCGTCGGAAACGACAGCCTCGACGACCGTTCCCTTGGCGACGGCAGAATCGACGGCAAGCGTCTGCCCCTCTACCGTCCACGACATCACCGTGTCGATAAGCGCGTTCTCATCAAATACCCGAGGCGCTTCTTTGTAGACCAGTTTCTCGCTTTCGAGCAGCTTCTTGGCCTCTGCGCTCGTCAGTTTGGTGATGTCCGGGAGCTTGGCCAACTTCGGGCCGTCGGAAACGGTGAGATAGATCGAGTCACCCTTCTTTAGCATCGTTCCCTGCGGAGGGTCCTGGGCAATGACCACACCCGGCGTCGGGGTGTCATCACTCTTTTCTGGCTTGGTCTGCACCGCGAAACCGAACGGACTGACCAGGTTGCGGGCCTCGCCTTCGGGCAGCAGCAGCAGCGAGGGCACCGGGTGGGTCTTGACTTTGTTGGCGGTGAAGGCCCAGAAACCACCGCCGCCGACCAACGCTATGAGGGCAAGCACCATCCCCCACAGCGCGCCGCGCCCGAGTCGTCGTTTCTTGGGCTTGCCGAGGTTGAGCGCCTTGATGGCTTCGCTGTCGTCGACCGAATTGGAGGGGAGATTGAGACCCGGCTCGGGAACCGCTACCTCGGGCACGACGACGGGGGCAGCAAGGGCAGGCGGACCGACCATAGGCGGGGTTGCTGGACCACGGGCTGGCGGGGAAGGCTGCGCCAGCACCGGCACGCCAAGAACGGTCTCGTCATGGCGCTTCGGAGCCTGAGTAACCACAAGCGGCAATGGTGCCGGGCGAGGCAGTCGCTCGGCCGTGGCCAGCAAGGCTCGGCCCATTTCGGCGGAGTCGTAGCGTTCCTCAGGATCGGGTCGGCCGGACCGTTCGAGCACCGGAGCCAGCGGACCAAGATCGGCCGACACGGGCAGCAACTTGCCCAGGCGGGCCATGAGCGTAGCGACGGTGGTTTCGGCCGCGAACGGCACACTGCCGGTGACCGCCTCCACCATCGAGAGCGCAAGGGAGTACACGTCGCTCTTGCCGTCGAGGGGCTGCCCGGTGGCCTGTTCGGGCGATGCGTAGCGGGCGGTGCCGAGCATGACGCCGTCGGGTTCGGTCCAGCTGGCTTCGCTGATG
>JANMCE010000275.1:0-10908 GCA_031360915.1 Actinomycetes bacterium
TGCGAGGGCGGACGGTGCGGCGTCGATGAGTTCCTGCGAAAGAATTCGGATTCGGTGCCGCTGGGACCATTTGATGATGTCGCCGAGCCTGACAACCCCACCACAGTCCCACGAAATCCCCAGCTGTCATCGCTCGACCAAAACGAGCAAACGCACGTGCTTGGCAGAGGTGATCGCCTAGCTGGTCCATGCTGCGAGCAGCATTTCGGAGTCGACTGCCAAGTCAGGCTTAGCCCGGGCACGGACCCCAGCTGGGCACACCGCTACCAGACGGCTGCGGGCGGCACCAGGCACCTTTGCCCGAGCGGCGGCCAGGTCTTCAAGTTCTTCGGGACTGAACTGGCGGCGTTCTCGCCACTTAATGGACCCAAGTACTTCAACACCATTGCGTGTGCTTCCCACAACGTCGACCTGAGTGGAGTTGTCACGATTCCACCAGCCACTGACGGTTGCTATGCCGCTTAGCTCGGGAACCGTCAACGCCAAGCGACTGAGCCCTTCGTGAACGACCGGCTCGATCGCCATCCCCCTCCACGTCGAGTAGCCGGCCTTCACACCCTCGATCGCCAAGTCGGATCTGCCGCGGGCAATATTCGCTACCTCCGGTTCTACGAATCGAAACCAAAAGCGCAGGTAGGGATCAGCGATTCGGTATCGTCGCAAGCGGGACGTACCATCAGTTCCTGCTGGAGTGTCGATCGTAACGACACCTTTGTCATCGGACAGAATTTTTAGGGCTCGTGTCAGCGCTGTCTGGGTGGTCGACGTGGCATCGCCGAGCCGCCCTACGGCAGCCGTGAACGAGATCGATCCGACCTCACTACCCCCAATCGCCGTGAGAACTCTTCGGGCCTGCGCCTCCTTGGGAAACTCAGCGGCCAGCGACCGTTCAGCGACTACGACCAGGTTCGAGTTCTCATCTCCGAGCCCCTCGGCGAGGTAATCGTTGATAGTGCCGGCGCCTGCCAGATCGGCGACCAATCGCGGATAGCCACCAGTGACAAGGAAGGCGTCAAATGCTTTCGTGGCTGAAGTCTCGGCCAACGCTGCAGCAACTTCTGCAGGATTGAAGGCCTTGACCACCACCTCGCGCCCGCGTCCGTACAGCGGTCGGTCGTGTTTTGTTACCCGCTCCATCATGGTGACGTCGGACCCGACGAGGATGAAGAGAACCGGCAGATGCTGCAGGTGTTTGTCCCAAGCAATCTGAAGGGCGCCTTCAATCGTCGGATCCGCCTCTGCCGCCCACGGGAACTCATCGAGTACGGCCACGATCGCCCCGTTCTGGGCCGCAAGTCGGATTCGGCCGAACACATCGGTCCAACTCGAAGGATTCGATTCGAACAGCGCCGAGGCTTCGGCGAACGCCGGGTTAGCATCGAGCGCGTCACGTCGAAACGCCTCGAGCTGAACGCCGGTCGGGGCATCCTTGATCGCCGTGAAGAACACGTGTGGCACCTCGGCCCGCTTCAGGAACTCGGTAAACAGCCGAGACTTTCCGACCTGGCGACGACCACGAGCCACCAGCAGACGACCTTCGCCCGACGACGCCACCTCCTCGATCCAGCCTGACAGCTGTCCGAGCAACGCTGATCTCCCCACAAAGTTCATCTATGTATGATACATAGATGCGTGTTACAGAGAGGAATGTCAGCGAGAGCGGCCGCTATCAGGTTAGAGCGAGCCCGTGACTCCAGCCCCCACCAGCCGAAAGGCTATGGAGCATATATGCTCCACGATGCTACAATGCTCTATGAACATCGTGCTGCAGATGCGGACCATCTCGGGTCTGTCGCGAAATGAGCTTGCCGCGTGCGCAGGTGTCGCCCGCACCACCGTCGCGCGGATCGAACGGGGGGACGTCTCCCCAACGCTTGACACGCTCGATCGTCTCGCCGCGGCCGCCGGCGTGGTGCTGGCCACCGACGTTCGATCAGCTGGAGACGTGTCGGCGATCGCCGCGGCTCGCCAGCTCGTCTCGCCCCCGATTGGGCTCGACCTCGGCGAACGGTCATTGGTTTGGTTGCAGCGATGGACTTCCGGCGGGCTCGCACCGGCGGTGACGCCTGACGAGATTGCCTGGCTTTGCGAGGTTGCTGGACGGTCGTGCCGCATTGTTGATCGGCCCGGCGTTCGTTGGTTTGATTCGGTTCACTGGGATGGCCTTGCGAAACGCCTTGTCGACAGTGACCTCGAGTTTGCGATCAGTGGCTCGGCAGCGGCGAACAGAATCGTGTTCACGGGAACCGTCCCCTGGGCGCTTACTTACGTCGGTTCAGTCGACAAGGTCGCAACGGCATTGGGATTGGTCGAGAAGTCCCTGTCCGACCCCGGACTTAAGATGGCGCTGCTGCCGTTCGATGCGGTGACGAGATCGGGCGTGGAGCGCTGCGATCGCGGGTTCTTCTGGGCGGACCGCTGGCAGGTGGTGATCGACTGCTTTGGCGGAAACAGCCGCATGCCCGACCAAGCGGAAATCCTGTGCGAGTACCTCACGCGGAGCCGTTGATGGAACCGCAGGCCGATGGCCTCGATTTCGAGATGGTCATTGCGCGCAATGTGATGCTCGACGCGCTCGATGCTCTTATCAATCACCGGCCAGCCTTGACGATCATCGGCGCACAAGCCGTTTACGAACAAACGAAGTCACTCGTTGGTAGCCCGAACGTGGCCACCAAAGATGCTCAAGTGTGCGTCGATCCGTCGCTGCTCGCCACCGGGCCGGCTCAAGTTTGAAGCATGAAATGGAGGTGTCACATGTCCCAAGAGAATCCTGAAGTCACCCCGGAGGTTCTGCAGGCGTTTGCCGATGCGTGGAACCGACATGATGTCGACGCTCTCATGTCATTCATGACCGACGAGTGTGTATTTGAAGCTTCCGGCGGATCGGAGGTATGGGGAACACGATATGTCGGTCGTGACGCCGTGCGAGCCGGTTACGCCGAAGTCTGGTCAACTTTTCCAGACGCCCAATGGGGCAACGCGCGCCACTTCGTAGCAGGCGACAGCGGGGTATCCGAGTGGACGTTTACGGGTACAAGAACGGACGGTAGCCGCGTTGAGGTAAGCGGCTGTGATTTGTTCACTTTCCGAGATGGCAAGATCTCCGTGAAGAATTCCTATCGCAAAAATCGTCCTCCCTTGCCATCGCAAAGAATCTAGTTCGGGTTACTGGATGCCATGGAGCGAGGCCGTAAGGCCCGGCGCAAGACAAGCAGCGAATCAATTCATGCCCTCGCCCGCTGCTTGCCGATGCGATTCCCATGGCCGGTTTCTCTTTGTCGACGAGTGATCGTCCGGGAATCTGGGGGAGGTCGGTGGCGGTTCCTGGTTTGAACGAAACGGTGCAAGTTGACCTGCTCGTTCCGAACGCCGTCGCCGGGGTGGGCACGCGTGGAGCAAGACTGGGAGCCCACGGTAAACGCGCGGCAGGACGTGCCGACGGTCTTGAAATGGTCATGCTCGATTTCAACGTGATGCCGATTGTTGCGCTCGATGGTTCCACCCGGGCGGCTGGCGACGTGAAGGTCGCCGGCATAGGCGCCCTGCTGTGCGCCACGTCGTACAGACTCGCCGAGCGACTGATCGCCCGCGATGCCGGTGGAAGAAATCGCGTGAAGTCGAAAGATGCCGGCGACGTCTGGCGTCTGATGTTGGTGTCGGACCCAAGAGATATCGCAGATCGGTTTCACGCGGCCCTTGGCCACCCGGTTCTTGGTCCGGCGATCAAGCTCGGTCGGTCATACCTGACGACGGTATTCGACCCGAGGAACGGCGAGGGACTTACGCTCGCTGTCGATGATCTTGAGAACTACCTCAAGGTGGGCGATGTACGACAACAGATTGGTGACTGGATGTCTGCCTTTACTCGTTGAAGCTCGGGCCAGATCGGGCCGGCGTCCAGCACGTTGCTGCGTAAGACTGGAGCCGATGGGCATCATCATGTTCCGGCGAACCGAGCGAGCTGACTTGCCTCTGCTCGCTCGCTGGTTGGCAGAACCGCATCTGGCGCGCTGGTGGAATCACGAGTTCACCGCCGAGGCAGTTGAGCGGGATTTTGGAGCAAGCGTCAACGGCGACGAGCCGTCCGAGGATCATTTGGTACTTCTGAACGACAAACCGATCGGTCTCATCCAATACTGCCGATACGCCGACTATCCGGAGTACCTGGATGATTTGCGACCGTTGCTGGACATGCCTGACGAAGCGGTGAGTATTGACTATCTGATCGGCGAACCGACGCTCACCGGGCGAGGTATCGGTACCGCCATGTTGGTTGCGTTTGTCAAACATGTCTGGCAGGTGAACCCGACCACGACCTGCATCATTGTGCCGGTTTGTGCTGCCAACGAGGCGTCGTGGCGGGCCCTCCGATCTCCGAGCCGGATTCCGCATCGTCGCCCGAGACAATCTCACTCCGGACAACCCCATCGATGATCCGCTGCCACTGCCACGGCGACTACCGCCGCCGCGGCGGCACCGACCAGCGCTCCGGTTGCGCGCTCTGCCGCCACGACGACGGCGGGGGTCGCGTCGAGCGCGACGACGGCACCACCCGCAACAGGTGCCGCGCTGGAAGTCAGCCAGATCTCGTTTTCCGGTCCCGCCGGTGAATTGAAGGGGGCATTTTCCGCCGCTCCGAAACCGAAAGGAGCGGTGTTGATCGTCCACGAAATCTTCGGGCTCAGCGCCCACTTTCTGAAGCTGCCCGGGCGGTTTGCCGCCAGTGGCTATACCGCCCTGGTGGTCGATCTGTTGTCCCGCGAGGGTGGCATCGCTGCCATCGCCGATCAAGGTCAGATCACGGCCAAGATCGTCGGCGGCGGCGGCGAGCGCCACCTAGCCGATCTCCGAGCCGGGTTGGACGAACTCGGCAAACGTGCGCCAGGGGTCAAGCTGGGTATGGTCGGGTTCTGCTTCGGTGGCGGCATGACGTGGAGCATGCTGAACGCAGGCGAACCGCGTCTTGCCGTGGCGGCACCCTTCTACGGGCCGGGCGTTGATGGTGCCGTCTTCTCCAAATCGAAGGCGGCGGTGCTCGGTGTGTACGCCGAGAACGACGCCCGGGTCAACGCCAGCCGTGACGCCATGGAGGCTGCACTCACCAAAGCCGGTTTGGTGCACGAGATCAAAACCTTTCCCGGCGTCGGCCATCAGTTCTTCAATGACACGGGCAGTGCGTACAACCCAACGCAAGCCGAAGCGGCCTATACCGAGTTGATGTCCTGGTTTGCCGCACACCTCGACTGACTCGGTCAGCCCTGACGGCGTTGGTGCGCCTAAAGTCTCGGCCGGGTGGTCTCGGGTTTTCAACGGTCGAGACCACCTATCCAACGCAACATCGACCGGCGTGCCGGAACGCGGTGCGCCTCAGGGACTGAGAACCGATGAACGACCACTACCTCGACGCCATCGCCGACGCCGATCCGTATCCCTACTGGTTTGATGACGTTGACGAGCCTGACTCGAACCCCACGTTGGTGCGCGGCGAGAGCTGCGATCTGTGCATCGTCGGCGGCGGCTACACCGGCTTGTGGACCGCCATCATCGCCAAGGAACGCGACCCGAACCGCGACATCGTTCTGATTGATTCTGAAACGGTCGGCTGGGGTGCGTCAGGACGCAACGGTGGCTTCATGGAGGCCAGCCTCACGCACGGCGTGGCCAATGGACAGGACCGCTTCCCCAAAGAGCTACCCATCCTCGAACAGCTCGGCTTGCAGAATCTCAACGAGATAGAAGCGGCCATCAAGCGCTACAACATCGACTGCGACTACGAGCGCACGGGCGTCATCGATGTAGCCACCACGCCCCACAACGTCAGTGAGCTGCGCGACGATTTCCGCCAGCTCAAACAACTTGGTCAACGGGTGGAGTGGTACGACCAGGACGCCATGCGACTTGAGGTGAACTCCCCCACCTACCTCGCTGGTCTCGAACGCAAGGACCGCGCCGCCATCGTCGACCCTGCCCGACTCGTCTGGGGTTTGAAGGCCGCGGCCGAATCACTCGGTGTTCGCATCTATGAAGACACGCGCGCTACCGGTCTTGGGCGGGACGGCGTTGGCGTGATGGTCACCACTCCCCTCGCCAACGTGCGCGCCGGTCGGGTGGCACTGTGCACCAATGCGTTTCCACCGCTACTGAAGCGCATCAACCAGTACATGATCCCGGTGTACGACTACTGCATGGTGACCGAGCCGCTCACCGAGGAACAGCTGTCGTCGATCGGTTGGAAGAACCGGCAGGGCCTGTCCGACTTCACCAACCAGTTCCACTACTACCGGCTCACCGAAGACAACCGCATCTTGTGGGGCGGCTACGACGTCATCTACTACTTCGGCGGCAAAACCAGTCACACCTACGAGCAACGCCCTGAGACGCATGCCAAGTTGAGTCAGCACTTCTTCAACAATTTTCCTCAATTGGAAGGCGTGAAGTTCAGCCATATCTGGGGTGGCGCCATCGACACCTGTACGCGGTTCTGCGTGTTCTGGGGCAAGGCCATGGGCGGGCGCATCGCGTACGCCAGCGGCTACACCGGCCTGGGTGTTGCGGCGACTCGGTTCGGGGCCGAAGTCATGCTCGATCTGCTCGACGGGAAGCGATCAAAGGCGACCGAGCTCGACTTCGTACGCAAGAAGCCGATCCCGTTCCCGCCTGAACCGTTCCGCTTCATCGGCATCCAAGCCACGCGCTGGAGCCTGGACCAAGAGGACAAGACGGGCGACCGCAACGCCTGGCTCCGCGCCCTCGACAAACTGGGCCTCGGCTTCGACAGCTAACTTGCGCGTGCAAAGCACTGACGCTCTATGCCATGGCATGACGGCCCGTAGCGCTCCGTTATCGGTCAGCTTCAAAGGCATTGCGGCCGACCCGGCACATGACTAGAATTGTGGTCATGACGTCGCTGCCGCTCGCTGAGGTGAAGGCCAAGTTCTCGGAGATGATCGATCGAGTCGAGGATACCCATGATCGAATTACGGTCACACGCAACGGGCGACCAGCTGCGGTTATCGTTAGCCCAGAGGACCTTGAAGCGCTCGAGGACACGCTCGACTTACTTTCTGATCCGGCAGCGGTAGCGCAACTGCGTGAATCGCAAAGCGCCCATGTAGCCGGCGACTACGTCGGAGCCGACGCGCTGAAGGCGAAGTACCTTCGAACGTGACTGACCCGAACGGCTATGAGCTGAGGGTCACCGCTCCCGCCGAGCGGCAGCTCGCGAAGCTTCCTGCGAAAGTTGCTGCGGCAGTGGTGGAGTTCATTGTCGGACCACTGCTTGAAAATCCCCATCGCCTCGGTGGTGTGCTCCATCGTGAGTTGGCCGGATTTCGATCTGCGCGTCGCGGTGCATATCGCGTCGTGTACGAGATCGACGAAGATCTCCGAGCGGTCATCGTGCACCGCGTTGATCATCGTGCCGACGTCTACCGTCCGTGGTAAACGGCTTCCCGAATAGCGACCGTCCCGCGAGCAATGCCCTGTGTGCTAAATGCCTTTACCGGTTGAGCCCGTGAGGCCGAAGAGGGGCTGCGTGCCGTACGCTGGTTGATCATGCCAAGCGCTGCTTCTCCCGCCTCTGTTGATGATGTTTCGGCTGCCCTGACAGCTCACGATTACCTGCCCGACACGGGGCTATCAACGGCGGTGTTCCTGGCCATGAAGCTGCATCGCCCGCTGTTGCTCGAAGGTGAGGCGGGTGTCGGGAAGACCGAGGTTGCCAAGGTCCTTTCACGCTGGACAGGGGGCGAGCTCATTCGCCTGCAGTGCTACGAGGGCATCGACTCCTCGCAGGCCGTGTACGAGTGGGATTACAGCAAGCAACTCCTCCACCTGCGAGCGGCTGAGGCAGCAGGAGCGGCCGGAACCGACGCGGAGAAACTTGAGAACGACCTGTACGCCGAACGCTTCCTGGTGAAGCGCCCGCTGCTGCGTGCGGTTGAAAACCGCGAGGGTCCGCCGCCCATTTTGCTGATTGACGAGATCGACCGCGCCGATGATGAGTTCGAGGCCTTCCTACTGGAAGTACTGTCCGACTATCAGGTGACCGTTCCCGAACTGGGCACGTTCATAGCCAACGTTCCGCCGGTCGTGCTGCTCACGTCGAACCGCACCCGTGACGTGCACGACGCACTGAAACGCCGCTGCCTCTACCACTGGGTAGAGCATCCCGATTTCGACCGTGAAGTGGCCATCGTGCGGCTCCGCGCGCCGCTGGTCAGTGAGCGCCTCGCCCGCCAAGTTGCGGGTGCCGTCGAGGCCATGCGTGACCTTGGGCTCTACAAGCCGCCGGGCGTTGCCGAAACCATCGACTGGGCCACCTCTCTCGCGGTGCTCGGCCAGACCGAGCTGAACGAAGAGAGCGTTCGCGCCACGCTTGGCACCGTACTGAAGTATCGCGAGGATGCTCAGCGGGTGGAAAGTCATGGTGTCGCCGACCTCGTGCGCCAGGCGTTCGAGCGCGGGATGTTGAGTGGCTGACGAACCTCGCCGCACGTTGGCAGAGGAGATCGCGGCACTGCCGGCTAACTCTGAGCCTTCACGGCGCACCACCGACACCATGAAGTTCTCAGGCGCGCTCCCAACGCTTCCCGGTGTCGCCGTCGTTGACGAGCGCGAACCGAACTCGGCCGAGGTACTGGCCGTGTCGTTCGCCCGGATCCTGCGCGGCGCCGGACTGATCGTTCCGGTCGACACCGTGTTCGCCTGTCAGGTCGCGCTCGACGCTGTCGGTCTGCACGATCGAGAACTTGTCTACTGGGCAACCCGCGCCACGCTGCTACGCCGGCCCGAAGACATCGAGCTCTTCGACCGGGCGTTCAAGGTATTTTGGGATCGACGCAAGGTCGTGATCGACATGCTGCCCAACACCCAGACAGAGACGCTCTCCATCGGTATCGATGACGACTCCGACGACGGCAACACCGATCCGGATTCAGCCGAGGCCTCGGAAGAGCCCGACATCATGCTTCGCTTTTCGGCAACCGAAGTGCTGCGCGCCAAAGACTTTGCGCAGTACTCACAACAAGAACTCGAAGACGCCTACCGCATGATGATCACATTGCGATTGGTGGGCGCGCCACGCCGCTCGCGTCGGCTGATCGCCAGCCGAAAGCATCAGGGTCGACCCGACCTTCGCCGCACAGTACGCGCTGCACTGCGAGCCGGAGGCGAACCGGTGCAGTGGCGGTACCGCACTCAGGGCGAAAGGCAACGGCGACTCATACTGCTGCTCGACATCTCTGGCTCGATGGAGCCCTATGCCCGGGCCCTGCTTCGCTTCGTACACGCAGCCGTGGTCGGCCGACAAAAGGTAGAGGTGTTCACGCTGGGCACGCGTCTCACCCGAGTCACCCGGGAGTTGTCGAGCCGCGACCCCGATCGAGCGCTCGCCAGCGCGGCGCACAGCGTGCAGGACTGGTCAGGCGGCACTCGCCTCGGCGAAGGCCTGCGAGCGTTCAACGACGCATGGGGCGTACGCGGCATGGCCCGCGGTGCAACCGTTGTGATCATGTCGGATGGCTGGGACCGTGGCCTACCCGAAGTGCTCGCCGAGCAGATGGCCCGTTTGCATCGCGTGGCCTACCAGACCGTATGGGTCAACCCCTTGAAGTTCACCCCCGGTTACGCTCCCCTCGCCCGGGGCATGGCCGCAGCACTTCCGTACGTAGACGACTTCATCGAAGGTCATTCGGTGGACGCCATGGCCGAACTGGCCCGCGTCATCTCGAAGTCTTCGTAGCATTGCCAAGCCCAGCCAATCCAGCGGACACGCCGATAGAGTCGTTGTCATGATCGACGTACTGAACGACATCGAGCGGTGGCGATCGGCTGGCAAGCGGGTGGCCGTGGCCCGAGTGATCGGCCTCGACGGCTCGGGACCGCGTGATCCGGGCGCGACCATGGTGGTCAACGAGGACGGCGAAGTGGCCGGGTCGGTGTCGGGTGGCTGCGTTGAAGGCGCCGTTGTTTCCGAGGCACTGGCGATCTTGGCGGGTGAGAACGAGCGTCGCATCGTAACGTTCGGGTTCTCCGACGACGAAGCGTTTTCGGTTGGACTCACCTGTGGCGGCACCATCCGTTTGTTCATTGAACCGCTCGACTGGTGAGCGACATGAGTGTGTACGAAGTTCTGCGCGAGTGCCTGAAGCGGTCAGAGCCGGTCGGCCTGGCCACGGTTGTGGAGGGTCCGAATATCGGGGCGAAACTGCTGGTTCGTCCGGGCCAAGTTCCGCTCGGGTCGCTCGGTCATCCCGAGTTGACCCGTGTCGTCGGTCGCGATGCGCTGGCCGAACTAGAAGCGGGTCGTACCGGCACCCGCACCTACGGCGAGACCGGTCAGACCATCGAGATCGACGAACCCGACGTGCAATCGGTGCGGGTCTTCATCGAGAGTTTCGCTCCCCCACCGCGGATGGTCATTTTCGGTGCAGTCGACTTCACCGCAGCGCTCACGCGGGTGGCCAAGGTGCTCGGGTTCGCCGTCACGGTGTGCGATGCGCGCAAGGTGTTCGCCACCACCCGACGCTTTCCGCTGGCCGACGAAGTGGTCGTTGATTGGCCCGACCGGCTGTTGGCCCGTATCGGCGACGAACTCGGCTCGCGTGATGCGGTCTGCATCCTCACCCACGACCCGAAGTTCGACGTGCCCGCCATCCAAGGCGCACTCAAGACCAGCGTTGGTTACATCGGCGTGATGGGGAGCCGCGCCACGCACGAGCGACGCATGCCGCGCTTGACCGAGGCCGGCGTCACATCGGAAGCCGATCTGGCGCGCATCTTTGCGCCCATAGGTCTGGACATCGGCGCTCGCACCCCGGAAGAAACCGCCGTGTCGATCTGCGCCGAAATCATCGCTCGCCGCACCAAGCGTCACGTACCGTCGCTGCGTGACGGAGACGGACC
>JANMCE010000300.1:0-7242 GCA_031360915.1 Actinomycetes bacterium
CGGGCGGAGGGCCTGGGTGCCCTTGGTCGGCAAGAAGGAATTGCCTGCTGGGCCGTCGCTCTCGTAACGAAAGAAGAAACGTAAATGGGCGCACGAGGTGCCAGTCGACGAATCAAACCCCCCTCCCCGGGCGCGGCCAAAGCCGTTTCGCGCGAGGCGCGAAAGTCCTCCAAGCCGCTGTCAGGTTCGGCCAAGAAAGCCATCGCAGGCCGCTACGAAAAGCAGGCTGAGAAGTCCGATGAGGGTCGTCGCCGTTCAGCCCCGGCCCGCGGCGGCGGTCCCCGCAGCGCCAGTGGAGCCCGGTCCGGAACGTTCTCCAGCCGCGGTCCCGGCTTTGCCCGCCAGGACGGACCGCGCGAATTCACCCCGACCGGTCGTCCCGTTCCCGGCCGCGAGCGCGGACTCGGCGGCGATCAGATCGAAGGCCGTCAGGCCGTCCGTGAGTTGCTGATCGCCAACAAGCGCAAGGTGCGCGAGCTTTGGATCGCGTCCGACATGGAAGACGCCGGCATCATCTCCGAAATCGCCGACCTCGCCGCAGCCAACCGCGTGCAGATCACCGAAGTGAACCGTCGCCGCCTCGACGCGTCGGCCCGCAGCGAAGCACCACAGGGAGTCTTGGCCCGCGCCGTTGAGTTGGAAGAAGCCGACTTCGACGAGCTGTTGAAGACGCGCAATGGTCAGCCGCCGTTCCTGCTCGCGGTCGATGGCGTGACCGATCCGGGCAACCTGGGCGCGTTGTTGCGCACCGCCGAAGGCGCGGGCGTGACCGGTGTGGTCCTACCCAAGCACCGCAGCGTCCACATCACCCCCACTGTCGCCAAGTCGGCGGCCGGCGCGATTGAGCACCTAGAGATTGCCGTGGTTCCCGGTCTACCTGCCGCACTGGCTAAGGCGCAGAAGAAGAAGGTCTGGGTCGTCGGTCTGGACGACGCGGCCGATAAGACGTTGTTCGATTTGGGCGACATCGCCACCGAACCAATCATCGTCGTGCTCGGTGCCGAAGGAGCCGGCCTGTCACGACTCGTTCGCGAGCGCTGCGACATGATCGTGTCTATCCCCATGGCCGGGCGCGTGTCCTCCCTCAACGTCTCCACCGCCGGCGCCCTCGCCCTCTACGAAGTCCGCCGCCAACGCCTTGCCGGGGCGTAGCGAACTTGGGGCCGTGACTGCTGTGTGGCCCCAGTAACTGCCCCAAATTGCATGGGTTGGGCGAGCGATTTACGCAGCCTGGCTGGATTGTCGAGCGCAGCGAGGAAGGAGCGACAACGAGCGCAGCGAGGAAGAAGCGACAACGAGCGACAACGAGCGAGCGACGTTCAGCAGAGCCGAGTGTCAGAATCGAACTGACGACATCCTGTTTACAAGACAGGTGCTCTACCAACTGAGCTAACCCGGCGGGGTTGGCGTCCATTGTAGAGGACTCGGCCGTTTGCGGTTCTACCCTTTTGGCTGGGCGCGCTCGATCCACGTTTCGCTGCGTTCGGCGATGTTGTACACCGACTGGACCTGCAACGGCGTGAGCGTTGTCGGCAGCGACAGAAGCGTCTGACAAACCTCGTCCGCCGCCGTCACGATCACGTCGGGATTGTTGTGAAACGCGAGTTCTGCACCGACCAACACGATCACAGCCTGTACCTGAATGTCTACGAGGCCGGCTTGGTCGAGGAGTCGTGTGGCTCTGTCTGCTTCGAACTGCGAGCCCTCGGTGCGAGGCGTGGTGGAGACTGTGAAAACGCCAGCCGGCCCGATGACGACGTGATCGAATCCGGAACCTCCCGCACCGATTTGCTCCGGGGGCAATGTGTGCCAGCCCCGCGGCAGCGAACCGAGTTGTCCCGCGACATTTGTGGCCGAAAGATCCGACGCGGCTGGCGGTGTGAGGGGAGGTGGCAGGGGAATTGGCAGTCCGATGGGGGCTGCCCAACTTGGCAGTGCGGGAGGGGGCAGCGCACCGGTCGTCGACGCCGCTGTGGCGGGTGGTTCGACCGCCCAGCCAGCGGGCGGTTCGACGACCTGGTCATGCCCGTATTGGGTCCAGCGGGTTGCCTGGGTCTCACTCATCGTTCACTCCATTAGCTCGATCGTCACGAACGACATCGGCCGGAACCGTCCGCGCTTTAGCGCGGGGAGCATGTTGGTGCAAGCGAGGGTGCTTGTAACGCGGGGCCGGGGCGGGCAATCTATGGCCGTGCCATTGATTGATCGTGAGCAGGCCATCTTGGATTTCGAGCGGACGTGGTGGACACGTGATGGCCTGAAAGACGCCATGGTTCGTGAGCTTTTTCAGGTGGAACTTGCGGCCTATTACCAAACACTGAACGAACTCCTCGATCGCCAAGACGCTCTCGATTACGACCCTTTGGTGGTTCGTCGCCTGCGTCGCCTGCGTGATCGCCGACGCCGCGCCCGGGTCGATTCGACCGCGGTCGCCGTAGATTCCGGAACGGATCACTAATGGCTACACCGCCCCGCTCGCAGCCCAAAGATTCTGCCGTTCGCAGCATGTCGTCCCGCACGGTTGCGGTCACGGCGGCGGTGCTGGCCCTCGGCGGCTTCGTCGTCTACAAGGGCCTCAGCAAGCCCGACACGCTCTCCACGAACGGCACGTCTGTCACCACGTCCAAGGGAAAGCCCGGTGCCACCACGGTGGCCTCCACGGTCGCTGGTGCCACCACGTTGCCGCCCATTGTCGCCACAACAGCGCAGGTAGCGATCAACGCCAAGGTTGACGTACTCGTCGCCAATGCGGCCGAGATACAGGGAATCGCTGGCGAGATGAGCACGGCGCTGCAGAAGAAGGGCTACCAGCTCGCTAAGCCCACCAACGCCACGCCGGTTGACACGAGCACCATCTACTTCACCCCGGGTAACGACAAACTCGCTGCGCTCGTCTCCAAGGATCTGAATATCCCCACTGTGGCAGCATTGAGCACCACGCCTCCGGGACTCAAAGAGCTCGGCAGCGCAGCCATAGTGGTGGTCATCGGAAAGAACTTCAAGAAGACCGACGTACCGCCCGCTAGTGCGCTGCAAGCCGCGGGTGGGGCTCCGGCGACCGGCATCACGGCTGCGACGGCCGCTCCCGCGGTTACCACCGCCAAGCCGGCCGCGGCGGTCACCAACCCGGCCACGACCAAGAAGCCGTAGCACAAGCGCTTCGTCAGCCAGACAGATCGGCCACGTAGCGCTCCACCGCGTGTGTCACATTGGTGAGCAGAATGTCAGCGGTGGCCGCTGGTGGCACCAGCACGACCGACATTCGTCCGTCGGCATTATCGAACGTTTGGGTAGTCATTGCCACGCATGGAACTCCGAGCCTTTCGGCCTGATCCTGCACCGCTCCCACCACACCCTGGTCGAAGCTGTGCTCATCGAGGAACGCTTCCGCAGTGATCACCAGATCTGCTTGCTCAATCTGCCAGGCCAGATCGAGCTCGTCGGCCACGACCGCCGCGCCTGGCAGAAGCTCGGCTCCGAGCGCGGCGAGCCCACCTGCCAGTCCACCGCCGGCACCCGATCCCCATAACTCGCTGACGTCCACCTCGTACTGGTCACGGTAGACCTGCACCAATCGCTCAAGTCGTCGTCGTAGGAGTTTGATTTGCGCAGGGGTTGCCCCTTTGGCTTCGGCAAAAGCATCGGCCGCTTCTAGGAAGAAGATGTCGACGTCGCAGGCCACGATCATCCGCACGCCACGGAGCCGGCTCGGCGGAAACACGGCGCGGATGGCCCCCAGGCCACCGTCGGTCCCGGCGTTGCCGCCAACGCCGATAATGATGCGTTTCGCGCCACTTTCGGCCGCTGCCACGATGAGCTCGCCGGTGCCGTGGGTGCCGGCGGCGATCGGGTCGTTGCCTTCCGGGCCGCCAACGAGGTGCAGCCCTGAAGCCAGACCCGACTCGATCACGGCCGTCGATCCCTTCAGCCGCCACGGTGCCTCGACCGCATCACCGAGCGGACCCATCACCAGAGTCCGGCGATTGGCGCCGCCGAACGCGGCAAGGAACCCGCTTCCTCCGGTCGAAAGGGGAAGCTCCTCGCAGCGAGACCCGGCCCGGCCCACCCCAAGAGCAACGGCCCGTGCCACATCGGTCGCGCTTGTGCCCGGCCCAAAGTGATCAACCGCAGCCAGAACTCGCACACCTACAACATACGTCGCTGGTCGCTACCGCTCCTGGCGCTCCTTCTCGCTCCGCTCGGCAATCCTGCCGTCGCGCACATGCTTCGGTGGTCGCTACCGCTTCTCGCGCTCGTTCCTGGTCGTTATACATGAGTGAACTTGTCGGGTTTCGGGAGGGATTCGCTAGAGTTGGGGCATGGTCGCAAAAGTTCGTATCCCCACCACCCTTCGTCCGCTCTCAGGTGGCAGGAGCTTGGTGGAGGTTGAGGAAGGCACGTTGCGCGACGTGCTCGCTGGCCTTGATGCGGCACATCCCGGTTTTCATGACCGGCTGTTTGATGACACCGGCAACCTGCGTAAGTTCGTCAATCTCTTTGTCGCCGATGATGACGTTCGCTTCCTCGAGGGTCTCGACACCAAGGTGCCGTCGGGCGAAACCGTGTCCATCATTCCGGCCGTTGCCGGGGGCTGAAAGTTTTGAGCAAGGACTTGTCCGAGCGAACCAAGCCCCGGATGATCCCATAACCTGAACGGTGATGCTCCTACCGCCGCCTGTGCCACCCGGGTGGTACGCCGACCCCTGGCTCATGGGCGGTCAACGATGGTGGAACGGCCAGACCTGGACGTATCACGCCCACATTCCCCAGTCGGTGCCACCGGTGGAGTCGGAGCGTACGTTCCCGTTCCGGATCGGCGTCATTGCGGCGGCGGTACTGGTCGGCTCGCTCGTTCTGGAACGGGGCGTGGCCTATGCGATTGGTGACGAACTCAAGCTCACTTCCACGTATGCGCTGGTGGCGTTTGCCGTAGTGATGGGCTACGGGCCATCCACTGCGTTCTGTCTCTATGCCGGTCGTCGATGGGGACAGCGGGGGATGGTCGGTTCCCTCGGCGGACGCCTCCGCGCGCCTGACTTCGGATGGGGTCCTCTGACGTGGCTTTGCATGATTTCCGGCCAGGTCTTCCTGGCAGTGATGATCAAGCTTGCGCGCATCCCGCTGAGTTCCAACGTGCCCACGGTCAACAACGACCTGCCGCACAACAAGTCGGCGTTCGTGCTGTACACGATCCTCGGTGTCGTCATCGCGCCGCTCGCAGAGGAACTGGTCTTTCGCGGGGTGATCCTGGCCGCCTTCCGTTCCCGCCTGTCTTTGGCATTGGCAGCGCCCGCACAAGGCATCATGTTCGGACTGATCCACATGCAGCCCGGGTTCGGGTGGGGAAACATTGGTCTTGTGATGCTGTTGTCGTGGGTGGGCACCGCGCTTGGCTTCGCTGCAGGCACGTTCAAACGCATTTGGCCCGGCATTTTCGCTCACGCCATGATGAATGCGCTCGTTTTTCTTATCCTCTATGGCCGCATCTACTGGGACTGGAAGTTGCCGGAACAGACGTCAGTTTGGCTGCACGTTCTTGGTCGAGTTCTAGGTTAATCGACCCCAATTTCGCCGATTGGTACCCTGTATCTCTCGATTGTGTAAAGGTATACGTGGGATTGTGCGCGGACCCGTTGAACACACGGAGGAAAGATGTCACGAGTATCTCATCGCCTAGGCCTTTTGCTTACCAGTTTCGGTGTCGTCACGATGGCGGTTGGAGCCGTCGTCCCCGGCAGCGCCCACGCCGCACCGGCGGGAACGGTTGGGCATATCAGCCTGGCGATACAGAAAACGCCCACCGTGGCGACGGGCCTCCAAAGTGGCACGGTCACTTCAGAGATCACGCCCTTTCGCACCACGAAGGCTATTTCGTTAAAAACTAGTGCCGAAGGTGCCAGTGACAGGGTCATTGCCTACGACGACGTCACCGGCTCCCTCAGCGGTGTTGCTTACGTCGCGGCCTCGATCTCGCCGACAGGTGCCGAGTTGTTCGTGACCGCGCCGAAGACCGCGCCACTCACCTTTCAATCCCCCAACGGTCCCGGAGCGATCACCACGGTGAACGCCGCGGGTCAAGCGGTGGCAACGCAATACGTGCCGCACGTGCTGCCCGGGCCCGCCGGATGCGTCCATAACTGGGGCGATGGCACTGCCACGTCGTACAAGACGGCCATGGTTTCCTACATCATTCCCGACACTGCGGTGTCTGACTGCTCAACGCCCATCGGAAAGGTGGGCGAATCGGTTGCCCCCGGCGTGAACGTGGTGGACGCAACCTCGGTTGTCGGTATTGGTGATGTCGTGCTGACCGATGACGGAAAGAGCATTGTCGCGGCCAACGCGAACGACGGCCACCTCTATACCGGTCCCGTCCTCGGTTCGGGCGAGCTGACCAAGATCGCGTCGCTGCCCGCTTTTGCCACCTCGCCGGCATGGCGTCCCTATGGCCTCACCAACCACAACGGCCAAACCCTGGTTGCGTTCTCTCAGCTCGGTGGGCCCGGTGCGCTCGATCCGCTGCAGTTTGCCGTCGCCAGCTACGACTCAGTGCATGATGTCTGGAAGACCGTCATGGAGCCGACCTCAGCGGCGGGTGTCGTCATTCTGAATCCCTTGGCGACCACCGCGGCTAACAAGTCTTTTCCGTTGCGCAACTCGATTCTGTCGGGTGTGTCGATCGACTCGTCCGGTTCACTGCAGATCACGTTCCTCAATATCGTTCAGGCATCACGGCCGCCGTCCGTCGGCCTCGGTTCCACGCCGGTGCTCACCATGGCCGCCGACGGTGTCGACCACTGGTCCAACGACCTGAAGACCGCGCCAGTCGTCGACATCGGCGGCTTGACATTGGACAACAACAAGGTTCCGTCCTTCGGTCACCTCGTCCGCTCGCCGATTTCCAACAAGACCGTGCTCGGCACCGGCGATCCTGGCGCGTTCAACGCTTCTGGTCTCGCGTGGTTGCCTGACGCAAAGCCCGACTCCGGCACCAGCCAAGTGCTGACTGCCCGGGGTGCCGTGGCGGATGCGAACGACAATTTGTGGATTGGTTCCGTCCAGGCAAACGACCCGGCCGACCCGTACGCCTTTGGTAAGGGGACCGGTCTGGGCCAGCTTTCCGACATGGCGAACTACGCCGAGATCGGTGACCGCACCTGGCTCGACACCGACCGCAATGGGTTGCAGGACGCAGGCGAGCCCAGCCTGCCGGGCGTCGCCCTCGAAGTGCTCGACGGCAAC
>JANMCE010000302.1:0-26767 GCA_031360915.1 Actinomycetes bacterium
CGAGGTTGACCTCCCTCGGTTCCAGACCGGGTTCCCTCCACAACATCTGCTGCTCACCCTCCTCGGTGATTTCTGGACGGGTCGCCGCGAGCCACTCCCGTCGGCTGCGTTGGTGGCGTGGTTGTCCGAGTTCGATGTGAACGAGGCCGGCGCGCGCGCGGCAATCGGACGGTTGGCAAAGCGTGGCAATCTCGATGTTGTTCGAGAGGGTCGTACCACCAGCTACCGCGTCGCTGACCGGCTGGTCGAACTCCTGCCCTACGGATCGTTGCATACGCAATCGTTTGGCTACAGCAGAACCGGATGGAACGGCCAGTGGACCATGGTCGCGTTCTCGATCGCCGATGACACTCGCCGCGTTCGACTGCAACTCCGGTCCGCCCTTGAGTTGCTTGGTTACGCTCCGCTGTATGACGGCGTGTGGGTCTCGCCGTATTCGCCCAATGATCGGCTGCAGGCAACGCTGAACTCCTACGCAGAGGTGTCCTGCACCGTTATCGTCGGGCCGGTCGAGGCAGGCGATAATCGGGTCTCACCTGCTTCCGCGTGGGATCTCGCGCCGCTGCGGGCGCTGTATGACCGCTTCATCTCAACCTTCGGACCGGTCACGATGCAAATGGGAACGATGTCTGATCGAGAAGCGCTCGTCGCCCGCATCCAGGTCGCCTATCGGTGGTTTGTCATTGCAACCGTTGACCCCGACCTTCCGGTCGAACTTCTTCCCAACGACTGGCCCCGCAACGCGGCTCGTGACATCTTCGTGGACCTCTTCAACGAACTCGGTCCGCGGGCCGAGGCGCGAGTGCGCGAGATAGTGCGGCGCTTCGCGCCTGAACTCACTGAGCGGGTCACCCACAACCGAACGGCGCAGGGGACCAGTAGATGACCGAGCAACGCACCACCGGTGAGGCCATCGTCGACGGTCTGCTCGCTCACGACGTCGACACCGTTTTCGGCATCCCCGGAGTGCAGACCTACCCGCTCTACGACGCGCTCGCCCGTACTCCTGAGATCACGGTCTACGGCCCGCGCCACGAACAGACCGCGGCGTACATGGCCTTCGGCTACGCGCAGTCGACCGGTCGGCCGGGAGTGTTCTCGGTCGTGCCCGGGCCCGGTGTGCTGAACGCGTCCGCGGCCGTTCTAACGGCCTACGGTGCCAGCGCGCCGATGGTCGGGCTGACCAGCGAGATTCCTTCGGCGTTCATGGGCCGCGGGCTCGGTCATCTCCATGAGATGCCTGATCAGTTAGCAACCATGCGCACGTTCACGAAGTGGGCGTCGAACATTTCGCATCCCGCTGATGCGTCGGCGGTAGTGGCCGAGGCGTTCCACCAGGCCACCAGCGGTCGACCTCGTCCCACCATGATTGCGGCTCCGTGGGATGTGTTGGCGCATACGTCTCCGACCGTTCCGTGCGTGCCCCGACTAGAAGTGGCGACACCGATCGATCCGGCCAGAATCGAGCGCGCTGTCGCTCGTCTCGCTCTGGCCAGAAACCCGATGATCATGGTGGGCGGTGGTGCTCGCCAAGCATCTTCCGAAGTGCTGGCCCTGGCCGAGTTCCTACAGGCGCCCGTCGTGTCGTTTCGCGGCGGAAGGGGAGTTGTGAGCGATGAACACCCGTTGGGTTTCACGTGTGCCGAAGGCTTCGAACGTTGGGGCGACTGTGATGCTCTGATCGGTGTTGGCTGTCGGCTGGAGCTCGTGTGGTCGCGGTGGCCCGACCGCCCGAGAGATCTGCCAGTCATTCTGCTCGACATCGACCCCCAACAGTTCGTCCGCCTGGAAGCCAACGTCGGCATCCTCGGTGACGCAGCCCACTCGGCCGATGCACTGCTGGCTGCGTTACAGGCCGCGATGCCTGCGGCGAGGTCGCGGGTGGGGGAGTTCACATCGTTGAAGGCGGCGAAGCAGGCCGAGTTATTGCAACTGCAACCACATGTCGACTACTTGCACGCACTGCGACGTGCGCTGCCAAGGGACGGCTTTCTCGTGGAGGAGATCTGCCAGGTCGGTTTTGCGTCGTACTTCGGCTTCCAGGTGTACGAGCCCCGTAAGTTCGTCACCTGTGGACATCAAGGCACCCTCGGTTTCGGCTACCCGACGTCGCTTGGCGTCAAGGCGGCGAACCCCCACACGGCAGTGGTCAGTATCAACGGCGATGGCGGCTTCATGTTCGGCATCCAGGAGTTGGCAACTGCGGTTGAATACAACCTTTCCGTCGTGGCGGTCGTGTTCAATAACCACTCGTATGGAAATGTGCTGAACGATCAGCGTCGGCTCTTCGGCCGCTCACTGGGTAGCGAGCTGAAGAACCCCAGCTTCGTCGACATCGCCCGAGCCTTTGGCGCCAGAAGCACTCACGTCAACAACCCGCTCGACCTTGAGCGAGAAGTTGCCGATGCAATCAACGCCAACATGCCGGCCGTCATCGAAGTCGCAATGGCCCTCGACTCCACCGCGTCACCATGGCGATTTCTCATGCCCCCTTCACGACGGTAAGAAATTCCGGATACACCGAAACCGTGGAACGGGTGGCGACCGAACCTAAAATGGGATGCTGGCCGAGCCATTGAACGAAGGTACGCGCGAGTACTCGTGGCCCAGCCACTTCGATGGCACCATCGGCCATGGCGTCGCGCATCGTCCGGTCGCCCATCCACACCTGAGTCAATGCGCGCAGCTCGGCCCGTACCTGGAGATCAATCGGATAGCCGGGGTCGACCAGGCACAGGTCGATGGCATCGTCAACGACGAGCCAGTAGGTCGACTTGCCGGCTGGGGCGTGCATAAATCGAAACTCAACAACGGTTCGGATGGCTCGCAGTCCCGCCGGTCGCAACATTCGCCGGACGTCCCACATCAACAACGCCGGGTCGAGTTCGTTCGGTGTGTAGCGGCTGCGCGCCCAACGTTGACCCCATACACCCATCGCTTCGATGATCGGATACAGCTCCCAGCCCGCTTCCGTGAGCGAGTACTGCGCGTTGCGACCGTTCTGAATGCGTTCGACGGCGCCCGCCGCTTCGAGTTGACGCAGCCGCTTCGTCAACAGCGTTGGCGAGATCAGCGGCACGCCACGCTGGATCTCACTGAATCGTCGACTGCCCAGCAAAAGTTCGCGAACAATCAACGGTACCCAACGCTCGCACAACAGCTCGGAGGTTTTGGCCACCGGACAGAATTGACCGTATCCACTCACGCCTTCACCGTATCGCCGCGGCGCCGCCCTCGTCACTACACAATATGGACTAGCCATACGGTGGCAATGAGACGACGATGACATTCGCCAACAGTCAAACCAACAGGGAGTTCACCATGGGCAAAGCAGTAGTCAGTTTGTCGACCGGACTAGAAGACGCAGAGAAAGTCACCGTCGCATTTTTGGTGGCGGTGGGCGCAGCTGAATCAGGACGACCCACGTTGATGTTTCTCACCAAAGAAGCAGTACGACTCGTTACTGGTGGTGTTGCCACCGGCACCGCGTGTGAGGGTTGCCCATCGATCGCTGACCTGCAAGCGCGCTACGTCGCGGCAGGCGGCACCTATCTGGTGTGCCCGATCTGCTTCAACTCGAAGCACCTCGACCCCGCCACCTTGGTGGATGGCGCCACCATCGGTGGAACGGTTCCGATGTGGGAATGGATCGGCGACGGCGCCACCACGTTCAGCTATTGAGCGACGGCGCTGGCGGCTGGTCAGGGGCCGGGGCTCAGCAGAATGCGCCGGCCTCCGATCGCCACTACGGGCGAGCGGCGTCGAAGGCGTTTTCGAGGAGCTTGAGGAGTTTGTCCCGATCGACGGGGACCGGGTTGGTGGTGATCTCGGCGGCGGCACGATCGGCGGCCTCACCGAGATCGTTGCGTTGTAAACCAAGTTCGGCCAGGCTCGTCGGCACAGCGCTTGCCTTGGCCAGATCCCACAGGCCGCCGGCCGCGTCGTTGGCCGCTACTCCGAGCGCGGCGGCGAGACGTGGCAGTTCGTTGGGAATCGCTCGGGCGTTGAACGCGAGCGCGTGGGGGAGAATGACCGAATGGGTGTCGGCGTGCACGAGGTTGAAGGTGCCGCCCAGTACGTGGCACAACTTGTGGTGCAGACCGGTGCCGGTCTGAGCCAGCGACATGCCTGACAGGCACGCGCCGTACTGCAACTCGCTACGGGCATCGACGTTGGCCGGGTCGTGCATCACTGTGGCGAGACTGGCGGCGATAGCGCGCACGCCTTCGATAGCGATGGCCGACGTAATGGGGTTGGCCAGCGGCATCCACAACGCTTCGACCGAGTGGGCGATGGCGTTGAAGGCCGAAGGCCCGGTGACGCTGGTAGGCAAGCCGAGCGTGAGATTCGGGTCATAGATGACGGTCTTGGGCAAAACGTCCATACTCTTGCCGACGCGCTTGTGGCGCTCACCGGTAGAGCCGTAGATCGGCGTCATTTCGCTACCGGCATAGGTTGTCGGCACGGCGATGATCGGCAGCCTTGTATCCAACGCAATGATCTTGGCCAGGCCGGTGGCTGAGCCGCCGCCGATGCTGACGAGGATGTCGGCTCGTGCCTCCAGCGCGGCGGCCAGCGCTCGTTCGGCCAGTTCGGTCGGGACGTGTTGGATGGCTTCGTTCCAACGGGCGGCGAGGCGGTCGCCGAGCTGTTGCTCGACGACATCACCGTAGGCCTGGGCGGCATGGTCGACGATGAGGAAAACCCTGACCCCCCCGAGCCGGGTTACCTCATCGTTGACGTCTCCGAGGGCGCCAGGTGCCGATAGAACTCGCCCCGGCAGCGCCTCGTAGGAGAACTTCATGCCCGACCCGTCGACTCTGCGACAAATCCGGTTGCCAGGCGATTGGTTTTGTCGCAAACTCCGAGCATCACGCAGCCCTCAGCGCGTTGAGGGTGGCCATCTCGTGGTCGGTCGGTGACTCGGTCTCGGTGCAATCGGCCGAGAAGGTGAGGGGCCAGCCGGTGGTGCCAACCGCCTGCTCACGGGTGACGCCCGGATGCAGCGCGGTCATCACAAGCTCGCACGTGACCGGGTCGGGACGCATAATACCGAGGTCGGTGACTACCAGTTGCACTCCACCGCCGCGCAGCCCGAGCCGTTCGCGATGGCCGGGACCGTCACCAAAACCCATCGACGAACGAAAGTCGACCTTGGATACAAACGCTCGCTTCGATTGCCGCATGATGACGTACACCGCGCCGGCCGAGGCTGCGATTTCGGGGGCACCACCGGCACCCGGCAATCGAGTCTTCGGCGTGTCGTAAGGGCCGATGACGGTGGAGTTGATGTTGCCGTAGATATCGAGCTGCGCGCCGCCGAGGAAGCCGACATTCACCCGCCCAGCCTGTAGCCAGTAGGCGAAAATCTCCGGCACGCTCACGACCGCGTCGGCAGTTTCGGCCAGCTCGCCATCGCCGATCGACAACGGCAGCTTGGTGGGCTTCGAGCCAATACAACCAGACTCATAAATGAGCACACAGTCGGGCGCGTGCAGCCGACGAGCCAGGTTGGCCGCAGTGGACGGCAGCCCGATACCCACGAAGCACACGGTGTCATTACTCATCGCCCGCGCCGCGTTGATGATCATCATGTCGTCCGTCGTGTACTCAGCCATGTGTAACTCCAGCTAGATATTCGGCGAAGTCGGCGGTACCGAGAATGTGTTTGTCGATCCACGAGGTGAAGGCGTCGCGGTCGGCGGAGATGGAATCCCAGGCTTTGTAGAAGGCGTTGTCCCGATTGCTGAAGCCCATGGCGAACGACGGATGGGCACCACCGGGGACGTGACAGACCGCCGACACAACCCAGTTGGGCAGAACGACCGCACCAGGGGTGGGTGGCAACGCGTCGACAATTTCTTCCACCGTCACGATCGAGCGGCTGGCAGCCAGCACGGCTTCTTTTTGAATCCCGATTAGTCCGCAAATCTGCACGTTGCCCGCCTTGTCGGCGCGTTGCGCGTGGATGATCGTCACGTCGGGATTCAAAGCTGGCACCGCGCACAGTTCCTCGCCGGTGAAGGGGCAGGTGATCATGCGGATGGACTGCTTGGTGTGCTCCATGAGGTCCGTGCCGACGTAGCCTCGAAGCAAGCCGAACGGCAGGCCCGATGCTCCGGCCGTGTAGCGGGTGGCCATGCCGGCGTGGCTGTGTTCCTCGATCTCCAATGGATGGGGCCAGCCCTTTTCCACTGCGTCGCGGAAGCGCTGGAGTGAGCCGACGCCCGGGTTTCCTCCCCACGAAAACACCAGTTTGCGCGCGCATCCCGCACCTATGAGCCAGTCGTAGGCCATGTCGGGCGTCATGCGAACCAGGGTCAGATCGCGCCGCCCCTGACGGATTATTTCCTGCGCGGCGGCATGCGGAATGAGGTGCGTGAAACCCTCAAGGGCGATGGTGTCCCCGTCGTGCACGTTGGCCGCAATGGCGTCACGAAGGGAACACAGAACGGCTCTACTCATGCGTCAGAACTGCACCGGTGTCATCGGCGCCTTGCCGGTGCGGATCAACTCGGGAAGTTCCGGCGAAGCGTTCTCCCAGACGAGCAGCATCGAGCGCTTAGGGGAGTAACCCTGGTGGCGGATGTCGCCGGGCATGGCAGCGATGTCACCGGCCTTCATGGTGACGGTGGCCCGCTTGGCGCCGGTGTCGCGATCCTGCACGTCCCACACGATTTCGTCGGACATCTGCATGAACCACTCGACGCGATCGTTGCCGTGGATGACCGGAAGGATGTACTCCTCCGAGGTGGGGCAATAGAGGCTGGCCTTGCATTGCGACACCACCGATGGGTTCCACGTGACATCAGAACGGGAGATGTAGGCGAACAGGTTGAACCCGGCCACTTCGTTTTCGAAGCCTGGCTCTACTTCGACGATCGGTTCGTCCTGCGGTACGTCGGCGAACATGCGGTTGACGGGATGGGTGGCATCGGTGCGGATCTGCTCGTCACCAGGCAGGCTCACCAAACGGTTGGCGGCGACTCGACGGCGGGTAACGGCGTCGGTGTTCGAGCCGTCTTTCACACCGAACGGATTGCCGGTTTCGGCAGGTGATGCAAAGGGGTCGAACGCCGAGTTGGTCCAGTCGTCAATGATGGCCTTGAACGTCTCGCGGATGACGTCGCTCGGGAAGTTCTCGAGGTGATCGAGTTCGGCCTTGCGGTAGCTCTCGTTGAAGCGACCGCCGAACAGATCGACGGTGCCGTAGTGATTCACGGTGCCGACCACGGCGTCGAAGTTCACGGTGCCGTAAAAGAAGTCCCACGCGATGTCGCGCTGCAAGGCTCGCAGGAACGTGTCGGCGCTCATGACGTGGCTGCCGGTGGGCCAGTTCACATGGACGAAGAACTCATCACGACGGAACGTGAACCCACCGAGGGTGAACTCGCGGTAGCCCTCTTTGCCGGGCTCGGTTGATTGGACGTTGATGATGTCGGTCATGTCAGCACGCTTTCGATTAGAGAGGTCAGGACAGGCAGATCTCGGCCCACCGCTGAATGGTGTCGTCGCCGAGAATGGTTTGGAGGACGATGATGCTCGGCGCGTCGGCCGAGAAGCGGTAGGCGGAACCCTTGGGCAGCAGCACCATGTGGCCCTTGCCGGCCGTGACCTTGCCCATCTTCTTACCGGCCGGCTCGCCCGTGACGGCAATGGAGCCGGGGTGATCAGCGGGAGCGAGCGGAGTGTCGAGCTTGACTAGGTCGGTGACGACGGAGCCGTCCATGATCAGGGCGTATTCGTCGTGGTCGCACGTGCGCCATCCGGACACGCCCTCGGCTCGGATGGTCTCGAGCACGTACTCCATGTTCTTGCCAACGGCGATCTTCTCCCACGGTTTCGCGCCGGAGGCGACCTCGAAGATGTTCGAGAACACGTAGTTCTTCGGGTCGTCATCAACGATCTCGATGCCGCCCTTTTCGTAGCTATCGAGCGAGCCAAACTTGGTGGTGTACTCCACACAATCCCCTATCCGTGAATGGTTCCGATGCTTGCCACTGTTCGCTATGCGAACTATTGTGCGAACTGCGAACATTCTAGGGGAAGGGTCCGCAGTGTCAAACGCCACAGCCGACTCCGGCGAATTCATCCAATCGCTCGAACGGGGGCTTGCGGTGCTGAGCGTGTTCGGCGAAGCGCACCCCAGTCTCACACTGAGCGAGGCGGCGGTGTTGACCGGGTTGTCTCGGGCAACGGCGCGACGAATTCTGCACACGTTCGTGGCGCTCGGTTACGTACGCTTCGACGGCAAGAATTTCGAGCCGACTCCGAAGGTGCTCGACCTGGGCTACGCCTATCTGTCTTCCCTCCAGCTAGGCGATATCGCTTTGCCGTCGATGGAAGCGCTGTCGGAAAAGGTGCGCGAGTCGGTGTCGCTCGGCGTGCTCGACGGTCACCAAATCGTCTATGTGGCACGCGTTCCAACGACGCGCATCATGTCCATCTCCCTGGCCCTTGGCTCGCGGTTACCGGCGCATTGCACCTCACTCGGGCGCGTTTTGCTCGCCGGACTAGCGCCTGATGAACTTTCGACGTTTCTCCAATCGGCCCAGTTGACTGCTCGCACAGAGCGGACCATTACCAGCGTTGACGTTCTGGCCGAGCGGATAGCAGAGACCGCACGACTGGGTTACGCCATCGTTGACGAGGAACTGGAAGACGGCGTGCGATCCTTGGCCGTCCCGATTCGCGATCGGGCCGGTCGCGTGGTGGCCGCGCTCAACGTCGGCACCCAGGTTGGCCGAGTATCCATGAAGCAGCTTCGCGACGAGTTCCTCCCGCTGCTCCTGGAAGCCGCCGCCGAAGTTTCCAACCGCCTCGCCAAGCGCTAGCTCATCGTGCCCGCTGCCCACCAACCTCAGGGTCTTTACCCTCCAACCTGTCCATTTCGCCAGGGGAATCGCGTAGAAGTGTCGAGGGTTGGAGGGTTAACGGGGCAGAGTTGGAGGGCGGGGTGACAGCGACATCAGCCGAGCCGGTCGGGAGCGGTGTGGCCGTGCTGGAGATGTTGCTTGATCTCTCCGCCCGATTGCAGCGAGCGGGTGTTCCGGTGGCGCTGAGCGAAAAGGTGGATGCCACCACCGCGCTTGGCGTGTTGCCTCTCGACGACCGTCCCCTGCTGCGCGCCGCTTTGCGTTCGGCCATGATTAAGCGGGTTGAGGACCAGCCGATCTTTGATCGACTGTTTGATCGGGCATTCCCGCTCACAACTGGCTCGTTCACGTCTCTCGGCTCAGCCGTCGACGAGACTGGTCAGAGTGACGCTGCAACTGAGGTGAACGACGCACCCGACTCGCCCGACGAGGGTTCTGGTGGGGGCGACATTGCGACGAACGTTGCGCCTACGGGAGGAGCGGCGACCGAACAGTCGGTTGATGAGCAGCTTTTGGCCGAGCTCATCAATGCATTGAAGCGTGGTGACAACGAAGCGCTTCAACAGCTCGCCGGTCGGTTTGTGGATGAGTACGCGGGCCTGGCCGGGCAAGCCGGAAGCGAACGGTCGCACTACTACCGCGTGCTTCGGGCCGCCGACCTTTCCAACCTCTTAACCACGGTAATGCGAGAGATTCGGGCTGAGTCCCCCGAGGCGATGGCCGATCCGTTTGTAGCTCGCATGGAGTTGTCCGAGCAGGCTCAGCAGGTCGACCTCTTCCGCCGCATGATTGCCGAGCAGATCCGTGACCACCTTGATGATCTGCTCGCCGCGCAAGGAGCGCCTTCCAAGAATCGTCGTTTGGTGGAGCTGGACATGTTCGCTGCCAGTACTACTGACCTCCGGCAAATGCGCGAGGTCGTGCGACCACTGGCTCGAAAGCTGGCGAGCAAGTTGTCGCAGCGTCGTCGTCATCATCGCCAGGGCCGTCTTGATATGCGACGCACGTTGCGGCACTCGCTCAATACCGGCGGCGTACCGATCGACGTGAAGTTTCACTCGCAACGATCTACTAAACCCGACATCGTGATGCTCTGTGATGTGTCGGGCTCGGTTGCGGAGTTCGCCCACTTCACCCTCATGCTGATGCACGCCATGCACAGCGAAATGGCCCGTCTCCGTACGTTTGTTTTTGTCGATGGCGTCGCCGATGTCACCGCCACCCTGACCGATGCAGTCGATGACTTCGACCCGCGGTTTCTCATTCACCAGCCGGGTGTAGTGGTCGGCGACGGCCACAGTGACTACGGCGGAGTTCTGGCCTCCTTCCTGCGTGACCACCTTGCGACGGTCACGCCCGCGACGACGGTCATCATCACTGGTGACGCCCGCACGAACTACCGGGCTGCGGGCTTCGACGACTTCGCCACGCTGGCTGCGCGCGCTAAGCGCGTGTTCTGGCTCAATCCCGAACCACGCGCCGATTGGGATGTCAAGGATTCCGAGATCAGCCAATTCGCCGTCTGGTGCAACGCGGTGTTTGAGGTGCGCACACTCAACGACCTTCTTGCGGCCGTGAGGACCGTGACGGTCTAGCCGTCTTCTTCGGCAGTGTGGTCACGCCAGGTGCGGCAGTTGACTTGTTGAGCCACGACATCCTGTCGAAAGTATCGATGGCAAACCGACATCTCGCGATCGACAATTCATGATATCATGATATCATGACGAAACAGACGACGGTGCGCCTTCCCGATAAACTCGCCGATGAAGCCGAAGCGGTTGCCCGCGTGCAGGGCACCAGTGTGAACGCACTCATTATCGAGTCGCTTACTGCTGAGGTCGAACGAGTTCGGTCCGACAAGGCGTTCACAAAGCGCGCCCGGCAGTTGCTTGAGCGCGACAAGGAGCTGTTAGAGCGCCTCGCCAAGTGACGCACTACGTCACGCTCGCCCAATACTTCTGGCTGGCCGAACAGGTCACCGGACTCGACGCGATGACGCTCGCCAAGGTGGCGCGCGTCGATTTGGCTGATTCGGCCATTCACGCGCCCGCTGTCCAAGCCATCGCCGCCCACACCGTCGACGAAGCTTGGGCTGCGAACTGGATTCGGTCTCGAACCAAGCTCGCCGACTAGGGAGACGCCCGACCAGAGTCAACATCCTGGCTGATCGGTGAACGGCGCGTGAAGCCGCGTTCGCTTCCAATTCGCCCAGCACGCGTTTTACCGACGAGCAACGAAATCGACCGCTTCGGCTGGGTCCATGGCGGCGAGTTGTTCGGCGTTGAAACGCTCGCGCTCAGCCGACCGAGGGTCAACGAAGCCGGCACCCAGTATGGGCTCACCCGGGTAGCCCGCGATGTAGCGCGCGATGCGTTTGGCGTGTGGTGATAGTTCGGCCCATCGCTCGTAGGGCATTGACTTGATGAGCGCCTCGCTGCGGAACCACGGCGCGAAATACTCGATGTTAGGTATCGCTCGAGTCTCGAGCGAAAGGTTAGGCGTGCCGCCATGCCAGCAGCGGTTGTCGCGAAAAATCGCGCAGCCGGCCGGGACGGGGCAGATCGTTGAGAACTTCATCCACTCCGGTTCGTCGGCCAGCGTGGGGATTGGCTGACGTGAGCGTTGCGAACCGGGAATCTGACGGATCGGTCCGTTGTCCGTCGTGAGGTTGCAGACTGTGAAGTTGATGGTGAGTACCGGCACGGGTAGGTCGCGCATTGATACTTGACCGGCTGGGTCCGGCAACTCCTTCCAAAGGTTGTCGGAGTGGAGACCCTGGTATTCGATTGCGCCGGGCAGGGCTACGTCGCCACCACCTCCGAGCACGAGATAGTCAGCGGAGCCGAAGATCTCGGTCAGGATCGGCGTGGTTGTCGGCAGATCGATCACCTCGCACCATTCCTGCTCGTGCATCATGTGACGTGATCCCGATGACGAACCGAAGGAATAGCGATGGGGTAGGCCACCGGCTCCGCCACCGACGGCGGCCTGAGGATCGATGGCCAAGATCCGGTCAACTTGGCGATCGGTTGCTGCCCGCAAGCGCGCTGTCTGCGTTGGCGTCAAGGCATCGCGCACCACGACAAAGCCGTCACGGTGAAACAGTTGTACGGCTTTTTCCACCTCGTCGGGTCCTACGATCGGAAGTCCTCTGATCCCGCTCTCTTGGGCGAGGCGCTCGCGGTAGGCGACGACGAAGGGGTCGTCAAAGCGGCGGGTCCACGTGGCGCACGTCGGGTCACCCGCCGCCAGGTTGCGATGCTCGGGTGTCGTCTCGAGGTCGTTGTCCGGGGTGGCCAGTCCGAGCGGATTGTCATTGCTCGCATAGGCATCGGCCGATGGCCGGTTCCGGAACCCGTTCGGCGGTACGTTCGCCACCCATCCAATCCGAGCACGTTCGGCAGTCATGTCCTTAGTCTTATCGCTCAGCGTTGCAGGAGCTGCGTTATGTGCCCTGGCGCGTGGTCGAAAATGTAAACCGGCTCCGCCTGCCATTCCCAGAATGACAACAGGCGGAGCCGGTGAGTTCGCTCCTTTTGGAGCGGCAGCTTCTTTCGGGGGGAGCGAAAGTTGCTAGTGATAGCTTGGCAGACGAACAAGTCGGCTATGTGGCCGTTTTGTGAACGGCTCGTGAAGCAGGTGTTCGCCTCGTGTAACTCAAAGCACCGGCCAAAATGTCGCTGGACGGACCGATGTTCCGATCGGGTGCACGCCGTCGGAAATGTCTGGGTTGCCCGCCTTGCCGAGCGCAACGATGCGACCGTTGCGGAATACCAACGTCGGTCTTCACCACGCCCCACCAATCGAGCACGATGACGTTCGTGATGACAAGGTCGACGGTAGAGAGCGTGGCCTGATCCATCGACTCACTGATCACCTTGCCGCAACCGACAGCAACAGCTTGTCGACATCTGAGGGCGTCAGGTTCATGACGAGCACCTTGCCATGGCCCACATTCCGGGATGATTGGCTCAGTGTTCGCACTGCCAACACTGCCTCCACGGCTCCCTCGGTGCCCGGTTAAATAAGGCCGGCGATGTGGTCGGCGTCAATGCCGAAAGACTCGACGACCCCTCCAACAGCGGCCAGGCGTTCCCCCGGAGGCATTGATGGCGCCTGGGCGAGGGTCATTGCAAGATGCTCGATGGAAGCGATCGTGTCGGGGTCTGTGAGGCGCCCATCGGGGGACGACTTCGTCTTTGGGAAGCTGATACCGAGCTGCGTCACCACATGCGCGCCCTGCCACGTGAGGGTCTGGATCAGCTGCTGGCGAGCATGATGGCCGCCTGTCGTCCCGGAGCTCATGACCCCAACCGGCTTCAGGTACAGCTCCCCGGACCCGACGATCCAATCCAGCGTGTTTTTGATGACACCAGCCAGGCCACCTGCGTACTCGGGTGCTGCGATCAGCACGGCGTCGGCCGCTGCGATTCGGCTACGGAGGTTGGTGAGAACCGGACCAGGATCGGCCTCGGGGCTAAACGGAGGGACCGCACCGAGATCCAGGTAGTCATCCACCTCGACGCCCGAGTCTTGCAAGGCGGCCGTGGCCACATCGATGACGGCGCGGTTGGAGGACGCTTGCTGCAGACTTCCGCAGATGGTCAGCACTCGAACGGACATGGTGCCAACCTACCGGCGCCGCCTCTGAACAGGGCTGTGAGCGGGCCTGTGAGTAGCGCCGTGAGGGGATCACAGGGCTCATTTCCCCACATTTGTTGCTTTGTGAGTTCCGATGTGAGGTTTGCGGTGAGGGGCAAAGCGCATCGTGGCTCCCATGACTTCTCCTCCTTTCACGAATTACCGCACCGACTGGGACCAGTTCTGCTCCGCCCAGCCGGCCACCCTCGCTGCCGAGCTAGAGGCGCTGCTGGCCTCCACCCAGGGCAACGACGATGAGGCAGATCAACAGCTCGCGGCGGTCGTCGGAAGGGCGGCGACCGATACGACCATGGCCCGCCTCGTCCTCCAGCGGGTGATGCCCGGCCTGTTGTCGGTCGCCAAGCGCCGCGCCAAGGTCGCGCCTGGAACCTTCGCCGAGATCCTGCACGACCTTGTCGCCAACGCCTGGATCGCGGTGTGCACCTACCCGCTCGACCGCCGCCCCCGGAAGATCGCCGCCAACCTCGTGCGAGACATTGAGTACAACACCTTCACTCAGCGGAGCCGTCTGCGCAGGGTCGCCACCGACGCCGTGGCCGACCTGCCCGAGCGGTCAGCTCCCCGACACACCAACCCGGGCGAAGACGTCATCTCCGTCTTGACCGCCGCCCGCAACGCCGGCGCCAACCCCGACGGTCTCCGCCTCCTGGGCGAACTGGCGGTCGCCGGTCGCTCCGTAAGCGAGCTCGCTGCAAGCTACGGCGTCAGCCCCCGCACTATCCTCAATCGCCGCCTCGCTGCCGTGGCCGACCTGATCGCCCACGCCGCCTGATTAGCTCCGGAAGGGATGGCGGCCCCAGCCTTGGGTGGGGATGCCCTGCGCGGCGAGGACCTCGTGCTGCAGCGAGAACATTGCGGCCGCGGCCTCGTCGATGGCCCGGGTGAAAGCAAGGGAGCCGGTGAGAATCGGTCGCAGGAGATCTTGGTCCTGGATGCGCGCCGGGCCGTACTCGTGCTCGACGATCAATGGCGTGGTGGTCGGGTCGAGGTCAAGCAATTCGCGCACCGCCAGCTGATGATCGAGCCAGTCGACCGTTCGGTTCTGCAGGTAGGCCAACGGGTCGTGGCGAGCGGTGCCGGGCAACTCGTGTTCGCACAGCACGGTCTGCTTCTTCCATGCGTTGGCCGCTCCCTTGGCGAGTGGCTTGCCGTTGCGCCAATCGCCCCGCTCCACGGTCTGTCCGCCGTATCCCCACGCCGCGGTGCCACGTGCATCCACGACCTGACCCTTCACATGCAGTCCGGCGATGAGAAACGCGTACCCGGAATCCTTCAAATGTTGGAAGATCGACCGGGTGTCCTGGCCCATCAGAATGGCGTGTGACGGGTCGTAGTGAATGCGGAACTGATCACCAACGCCGTGCTTGTCGGCAATGCGATGAAGAGCCATCCACATGCCGGGCGCATAGGCGATGTTGTTGTGGAAGTTGTCGCCCACGGTCCAGCCCGGCATCGGGCATTGTTCAATCCTTACCTGCAACCCGCGATCCTTCGCGGACTGCAACAGGGGGATGAACGACTGCTCGAAATCGATCAGATTCTGGTCCATCGACAGTGTCTGGTTCCGCCCAACAAACCCGGTAACGGCGGGGACTCCCAGCAGCACAGCTGCGTCCATCGCCCGAAGCATGAAGTCATGTTTCGTCGCTCGAATCGCAGGGTTGTCATGGAGCATGTTGTCGAAGTAGCCAATGTCGGCAATCGCCACCCCGCTCGACTTCACCGCCGATTGCACGCGCCGGGCCCGGGAATTGGTAAACGGCTTGCGCAGATCAAGCGTGTTCGCGACAGGGTCGAGCAGTGCGTCGGCAGTCACGTCGCTGACCGACGGATGCAGTGCAGCCGACAACTCGATGCAATCAGCGCCAAGCGACGCGGCGTACCCCAGCCATTCCTCCACGGCCAGGTCGGGGTCGGCATCCCGCAGCGAACGTGGCGTCAGTTCCTGTAGCGCGGCGGTGAGAATCCCCACCGGCATCAGCTTGGGCGCAAAGTCGACAGCAGTTCGTTTCGCGGTGCGAGCCATTCTTGGACTCTACCGAAACCTCGCGCCAACCCCTGCCCTTTCCACCATCCAACTCGCCCATTCCCGGCCCAATGTCCGACTGAAACCGCAAGTTGGAGGGTGAACAACCTCAAGTTGGGGGCGGACAACGCTGGCTGTGGCTTACGCCGGGACGTCTACCCAGGTTTGAGATGCAGCGGATGCGATGACGGCGTCGGTGAGACGAGCGGCTCGTAGACCGTCGGCGAAGGTGGGAAGACCGTCGACCTCCTCGCCGTTGATGGCGGCGTAGGTGTCGTTGACGAAGAGATCGAAGCAGTCCTGGTAGCCCTGCGAGTGGCCGACGGGTGTGCGGTTGAAGCGGGATGGGTTTCACCCTCGCGAAGGTGGTGAAGAACCTGTCGCCTGTGGGTGGGTGGACGAAGCACCTTTTCTAGGACATCGGTGACGCGTCACTGTTCGCCATCTGGGACATGCGTGGCATGAAAGATGTGCTGCCAGATGACGCTTGGCGCGGTGGCCTGTCGACCGGTGCGGGTCTGCCGGTGTGGGTCAACCACATAGCGTTCAGGTGCGATGGCGCCGAGGACATGGAAGTGCGAAAGCAACGTTGGCTGGCCTACGGACGCACCGTCATTGAAGTTGATCACGAGTTTGTTCGGTCGATCTACACGAACGACCCCGACGGAACGTTCGTCGAATGGACGTACAACGTGCGTGCCCTCAACGAGGCCGACCGCATTCAGGCTGAGCGGCTCCTACTCGATGACTCTCCCAGCGATCAGCCAGGCGAAGCTGCCATCTTCCACTCTCCTCCGGTGGCGGTCTAGTCCTACCGGATCATTCGTTTGTTTGAAGGTCCCCACCATGCTGCGCAGGTCGTTCACCGACAGGGGCACCATGCCGTCGAAACGAACCTTGAGTACCACCGTCTCACATCGCTCGAGGTTGCTGCGAGCCTCGGCCATCGTCTGGGCTTTCGGGCCCAGCACACTCAGGGTGGATGCTATGCGTCACACCCCTATCGAGTGGGAAACGGAGGTCGTCCGATTGGCGAAAAGATGACGGACGAAACGTCAAACTTGCTGACCTTCTCATTGGCGGCATCGATCGAGCCGACGAAGGCCAACTCATCAATCCAAGTGTCGGGTACGTCGTTCACGACCGACCCGCTTCCCTCCACACCAACACATCAGCCCGCAGACCAGCGCGGATGAGCCGAACGCCAAAGCGGTGAAGGCCGCATTGCGTGCAACCGTTGGCACGATGCCGAGGCCGACTTTCACTCGGCTCGTCGCTGCCAGAGCAGCCGTCACGCTGGAGATTCCGGCCGCGAAGAAGCAGTCCTCCACGATGTAGAACTCATCGAAGCCGGCGTCCTCGCAGCCACGTGCCCACCCGAGCAGCTCCTCTGGCGGGAGTGCACACGGGAACTGAACACCAAACGACATCGTCATTGCGCGAGTTCGCATGCGTGTCGCACGGCGCACGGGTGATCTGACGCTCAGTTCGTCGGCCGGTTCAGTGTCGGTGAGTGGTGCAACCGGTCGACTGAAACTGTCCTCCAACGCCGCAGCCGGATGATGGCGTGGTACCTCGTGGTGCGCTCCCTTGAGCACGGTCCGCACATCGCACAAGCGCGCTGTTGGTGCCGATCGCGATCGGCTGCTGTACGGAAGTCGACCGGACGGGCCCACCATCGCGGTGACCGTCTGGCAAGCTGAGCGCATGGCCGAACGTGGGTATCACCAGCTGCCGGGAGAAACACCGCCGCCCCCTGCGGGCTGCCCGGTGAACCATTCGTGGAGTCCGCTCAACGACGACTACCTGGCCAACCCGTACCCGATCGCATCGCAGCTGCGGGAGGACACGCCGATCTTCTACGCCGAGTCACTCGGCTACGTCGTGATCACCCGTATGGAAGACATCGATTACGTCTTCCGCCACCCCGATACCTATGCGTCCACCAATGTGCAGGACCCGGTGTTTCCCCTCAGCGATGCCGCCAAGGCCGTGCTGGCCGCCCCTGATTTCAATCCGGTTGCGGTCATGTCGAATCTGCCTGACCCGGATCATGGCCGCATCCGCAAGTACACCCGCGAGGGGTTCAGCCGAAAGCGGTTGAAAACACTGGAAGCGTACGTACGTCGCCGCAGCCACGAGCTTGTCGATGAGATGGTTGCAAACGGAACGACTGCCGAGTTCATAGAGGCATTCGCCTTCCCGCTTCCGGGCGAGACCGTGTTCCGGTTCATCGGGTTCCCCGAGGCCGATGACGAACGATTGAAGAACTGGTGCAGTGATCGCAAGGCGTTCTCCTGGGGTAAACCGACGCCGGAAGAACAAGCCGACATCGCGGAGAAGATGCTGGCCTACTGGCGCTACTGCCGCGAATTCACCGCCGACAAGCGCGACCATCGAGGTGACGACTTCGCGTCCGAGTTGCTGAATGACCATGATGCCCATCCCGAAGACCTTTCCTACCGCGAGGTGGAATCGGTCATCTACGGCCTGTCGTTCGCCGGGCACGAAGCGGTCACCTCACTGTTCTGTAACGCTCTGCTATGCCTACTGCCGCGCCGTGATCAGTGGGCCGAGTTGTGTGCTGACCCGTCCCTGAATGCCAATGCGATCGAAGAAGTGTTGCGCTTCGAATCCAGCCAGATTTCGTGGCGGCGCATCACCACCGAACCAACCACGCTCGCCGGTGTGGAGCTGCCCGCCGGCACCCGCATCTTCATGAACCTGGCCTCGGCCAGCAGGCAGCCCGACATCTTCGATGACCCGGACACCTTCGACATCCACCGCGCCAATGCCAGCGCGCACCTGCCGTTTGGCAAGGGGATTCACTTTTGCCTTGGGGTGAACCTGGCCAAGTTCGAAACGCAGATCATTCTCGAAGTGCTCACCGAACGCTTGCCGTCGTTGCGCCTGGTGGCAGACCAAACCATCACCAGTTTCCCCAACATCACCTTCCGCGGCCCCAACTCGCTGTACGTCGAATGGGACCCAGTGTGACGACTGTTGATGTCTGATTTCCACTTCCGTTGGAATCGATTTGGGGGCAGGATAGGCGCATGACCACAACCCCTCTTGAACGTCGTGAACGCTTCCGTGCCATGCACCAATCGGGTGTGTTCGTTCTTCCGAATCCCTACGACATTGGCACAGCCCGACTACTCGCCATCCAAGGCTTCGAGGCATTGGCGACGACCAGTGCCGGGTTTGCCGCCACCCTCGGCATGCTCGACATGCAGATCACGCGTGACGAGCTGGTCGTCCACACCAGGGTGATGGCGGACGCTACCGATCTCCCGCTCAACGTCGATGCCGAACGGTGCTACGCGGACGATGTGGCCGGTGTGCAACAGACGGTGCAACTTCTGGCTGATTCGGGTGCTGCCGGATTCTCGATCGAAGACTGGAACCCGGCCACCGACCAGATCGACCCGATCGACAGCGCCGCCGAACGAGTGGCAGCCGCGGCCGAAACCGCCCGCCAACACGGCCTGCTGCTCACCGCTCGGTGCGAGAACCATCTGCACGGCATCGCCGATGTCGACGACACCATCGAGCGCCTTCAGGCCTACCGAGATGCAGGTGCCAATGTGCTCTACGCGCCGCTGCTACCAGACATGGCATCCATTGCGCGAGTGGTTGCGATCGGCCTACCGGTAAATGTGCTCCTGCTGCCCGGCGGCCCGAGCGTCGCCGAACTCGGCGCCGTCGGCGTGCGCCGTATCTCCACCGGAAGCCTCCTGGCCCGAGTCGCGATGGGCGCTTTCGCCGACGCCGGTCAATCCCTCCTCGACACCGGCCAACTGCCGGCCAACGTGTCTCTGCTGTCTTACAAACTGGCAGCCAAAGCCTTCCAGAAGTAGTGCACACAACCCCACCGCCGAAAATGACTCCGGTGTCTTGCTCCCGCGCCGTACGTTGTGTGTCATGACGAGACCTGACGCAATCGTTCCGGATGACAAGGACTGGACGTGGGTGCTCACCAAGCCGTGCCCGGAGTGCGGCTTTTACGCGGCGGCTATTGAGGCCACCGACGTGGCCAGCATGATCCTGACCAATACGAATGCGTGGCAAACGGTGCTGCAGCGCACCGATGTCCGTGTTCGACCGACGCCCGACACGTGGTCGCCGCTGGAGTACGCATGTCATGTGCGCGATGTATTCGACCTGTACGACGTGCGCCTTCACCTCATGCTGGACCGGGAAGCACCGACGTTCCCCAACTGGAATCAGGATGTCACCGCGGTAGAGCAGCGTTACGGTGCGCAAGATCCCGTCGCAGTCGCCGTCGAACTTGACGGTGCGGCCGAGCGGCTGGCCGCGTCATTCTGCAACGTACAAGCCGATCAGTGGCAGCGCACCGGCCTTCGCAGCGACGGTGCCTATTTCACGATCGACAGTTTTGCTCGCTACCTCATCCACGACCCGATTCACCACCTCGACGACGTTGGCGCTTAGCGCGGGTCGCTACGCGGAGGCGGCGGCTTTGGCGGGTGGCGGAAAACTGGGACCTCGACGACGTTGGCGCTTAGCGCGGGTCGCTACCTGGCCCTGGCGGTGCCCCTCACCATCTGGGTCGCTCGGGTGCTCAATCGACACGGCCAGCGATTTCTGGTCGACGTGTTCGTGGGCAACGAGGAACTCGCCCAATCGGTGAACACGCTGCTCGTCATCGGCTTCTATCTGCTCGGCCTCGGCTACGTGGTACTCCGCCTCACGACCACGGGCGAGATTGCGACAGCGGCGGGGATGATCTCGGTCCTTGGCAGCAAGGTCGGGACCATCTCAATCCTGCTCGGCCTCGTGCATCTCACCAACGTGTGGGTGTTTCACGCCATGCGCCGTCGGGCCATCGAGTCCCGCCGGCCCGCCCAGGCACGAAGCACGCAGCCACTCCCCGCGCCGTATCCGGGCCACGGCTACCCGGACCGAGTGAGCTGAAACGGTCTGATCTAACGTGACCATGATGCGGGTCGACAGGGCAGCAAACGACGGTGGTTCGGCCAAGGTTACCTCGGTGGGCCGCGCCGTTGGTGGCTCGGCTCACACAGGACCTGCCTGCGATCCTCACGCGCACCGATCTCGCCTTGTACCTTGATGAGCTAAGCATGCACCGCGAGGTTGAAGCCACTATTCGCCAACTGGTACGACTCGGGTGGCTGCGCGGAACACCGCGAGACTGCTTCTGGGGACTCGTATCTCCCTCTTCGGGCATGGCGGGCCGATGAGCCCGGGGCGGTGTTCGCACTCGCTGGCGAAGCCGCAGCGTGGCACCTTGGCTACCTCGACCGAAGCTACGACAGTCCGGTTCGCGTCTGGATTCCGGAAGGGAACCGAGCGCGCTTCGGCGTCCGGTCGCACATTGCCGTTGTTCGTCTTGGGTGGCGCGCGAGCACAGCGTTACTGGTCGGGCCCGACCGGAAACTGCTCAGGCGCAAGCGGCTGGACCTGACGCAGTGGCCTACCGGCATTTGGGCCGGAGGCGTTGCTCGCACAAGTGTCGATCCGACCGGCATCGTTCGAGCCGTGGGCTGACCTTGCCGCTCACGTCATCGATCTCGCCGCGGACTGCGAGGCGGACCGAGTCGTCGCGCTTCTGGAAGGCCAGCCGCCGACAGCCTGGCAGCGAGCGGCTTACCTGCTCGACATCGGCGGCGCGTACGAATCGGCTGTCACGGTAATGGAGCGACGAGGCTCGGCTCCGCTGTCCCACATCACGCTCGGTCAAGGTCCAGCGGGCGATCATTCCGCACGTTTCAACCTCACGGATCGCGTCGTTGCCACCTCGACTTTTGCGCTCCCGACGAGGAGGTGGTGCTTTATGTTTGTGAAGCGATCGATGGAGCGCTGCTTTCGGGATTCGAGTTCAGCTTGGAGTCGACGCGGGGCGACGGCCGGCATTGTGCGCTGCGCGTCCGACACGACGAGTTGGGGTCGCCGGATCTTGGGGCTGCGGTCGAGTTCGCTCGGCGGCCGCTGATATGCCCGCCCGAACGGCTCGGATTCGTGACCATCCCGGTGCACCGTGCCTACGACTTCGAGTTGCCGACGATCCCCGTGATCGCCGAGAGCGAGGCTTGTGCCGAGAAGCTCGCCCGCTACCGACGGACGCGGCCCGCCCGCGACGGGTACGACCTCGCTCAGTTCGCCGCCAGGCACGTCGACGAGTCCCGGCTGCGGCGGCTATGGGTTTTGAAGGTCTGGGCCGACGTCGTTGACGATGCGCGGGGCCAGAAGCCATTGACCGCATCCGATGCGTTGAAGGAGTACGGCGAGCAGGACTTCCTCCCGAGTCGATCGGAGTCTTGACTAAACCGATTGACATACCGGGATGGGAGCGGCGCGCTCGCAATCGTTTCGCATTTCTTGCCGACTTAGACGCTGATGAACAGCGGCTCGCACTCTGCGATCCTCGCGACCGTCGACTGCACGAGGCCTTGGTGGTCGGCCTCAGCGGATAGCCCCGCTCATCACGGCGTCGACGGCCCTACTCGTCGTTGTTCTAGGCACCTTGTAGGCACGGGGACAGCGTGCGACAGATGACCAACAAGCGGCCGCGGCGCCATCGCATCCTGACTCGCGCGAGCACTGACACCTTCACGTTCTCGTCAGGGCGAGGCACTCAACGCTGGCCAGGGCTGCGGCGCGATTCACCAACGCCGAGTGCATCGAGACGAGGATCGGAGCTTCGAGAATCATCGAGACGCCAATGGCTTCGGCAGTAAGGAAGTTCACGGACGTGAGAGCGGCAATGGCGCTCACGGACGGCACCAACTCTCTCGGGTGAAGCATCTCGACCGTGGCCGATAGGTCTTCAAGAAGCCTGTGCACGTAGTTTCGGCGTTCGTCGGTGAGGGATGCGAACCGTCGTGTCAGTGACCCATCGATGCGTCCCGTCGAAAGCGCCCTCGACAGCCGGTAGCACCAAGAGAACGTCGTCGCGAATCTCCTTGTCCGCCGAAATCGCGTGGCCAACCACGCGTTCAACGCGCAGCGCCACCGGCAATTACTGTTCTATCGGCGTTCGGAAGATGCCCTCAACAGCGCAATCCCGGCCTTGGCCACGACAGCCTCGATTCGCGATGGCGACCTCACGGGCTCGCCAGCAGTGAAAACAAGCTCTGCCAGGGGAAAGCTTTGGAGCGGGTGACGGGAATCGAACCCGCGTTCTCAGCTTGGGAAGCTGATGTTCTGCCTCTGAACTACACCCGCAGAACTGCTACGACGACGCAGGTTAGCGCGTGACGCCTGCGATCCGTAAGGCCCCAGGGATCGCCTCAAGGGTGACGGGCAGCAGACCCATGGGTTCGCCGTCGGCCCACACCTCGGCGGGGCCCCGTAGTTCGATGACGCGGCCCCGGTACGTGTTTACCTGCGGGTGCGAGAGATGGGTTCCCTTGAACACGGTGGGGAAGAAACGCAGCAATTCAACACGCCCGAGTTTGCCGACGACGGTGACGTCGAGCAGTCCGTCGAACGGATCGGCGGCGGGGCAGATCTGCATGTTGCCGCCAAAGTAGGCACCATTGCCGACCGCGATCAGCGTCACGGAGACATCATGCGAAACCCCGTCGATGGTGAGCGTGAGAGGCAGAGGGCGCAGACCTGGCAACTCCTCGATCGTGGCTCGTTTGTAGACCGCCGCGCCCCGCGGCCATCGCAGCCGGTTTGCTCGTTTGTTCACGGCTACGCCAAACCCTGCCGTGGCAACAGTGAGTGCCCATCCGTGCTCGGTTCGTATCGCGTCCACGTCGATCGCAGGTTGCAGGGCCGCTTCAATTGCTGCGGCAGACGACGCTGGAAGGCCGAGAGCGCGAGCACCATCGTTGCCGGTGCCGATAGGGACGATGCCCAGCACAACGCCCGTCGTGGCCAGCGCATTGACCGCCAGGTGCACGATGCCGTCGCCGCCGACAACAATGACGCGCTCGACCTTGGTTTGTAAGGCGTTACGCAGCGCGGCGTTCGTTCCTGCCTGAGAATCGGGTGTGGCCAGCGTGACCTCATGGCCGGCAGCAACGGCGGCATCGACAACCGAATTGGCGATGACCCCAGCCGATCCATCGCCGGCGGCCGGGTTCCCGATAATGCAAACCGAACCCACAATCAATCCCCTCTTCTACTGTCATCCGAAGATCAGGCTTCGTCGGCCCTGACATCCTGCCCGATCGGAGGAGCCAGGCGCGGAACTTTGCGTTCCTCGGGCCAAACATAACTAACGTCTCGCTCGTGATCCTGTCCGATCGGTCCCTTCATGAACAGTTGGCAGCCGGGCGCATTGTCCTCGATCCGCTCGATGAGTCGTGCATTCAACCGTCTTCCGTTGATGTGAAGCTCGACCGATTCTTCCGCATCTTTCGCAACCATTCGGCCGGCATCATCGACCTCAAGCAGGACATGCGCTTCCTGACCGAAGAAGTCGAAGTGGCCGAAGACGGCGTGTTCATGCTGCACCCCGGCGAGTTCGTGCTCGGTGCCACCCTTGAGCGTGTTGGCGTGCCGGACGATCTGGTCGGTCGCATCGAAGGCAAGTCCAGCCTGGGCCGGTTGGGCCTGCTCATCCATTCCACCGCCGGATTTATCGATGCTGGTTTTGACGGTCACGTAACCTTGGAACTGGCGAACGTCGCCAATCTGCCCATCACGCTCTACCCCGGTATGAAGGTCGGCCAGATCAGCTTCCTCACCATGACCACTCCAGCCGACAAACCGTACGGCTCGGGTGCGGCCGGCTCGAAGTACCAGGGCCAACGCGGCCCGACCCCCAGCCGCTATCACGAAAACTTTCAGTAGTGACCGAACCGCGGCGCTCCCGCGGGAAACGTGATGACGACACCTCAGCCTTCGGTCAGGCGGTAGATCAACAGCTGGAGTGACGGTGCAAGGTCCGGACCGTCACCCACGTGAAGCGCGCCAAGCGACAAGAAGAGCTCAGTCGGGTCCTCCTCGAGCGGGGGAACGGCGGGTTGGCGGCCGGGGTCCTCGCCGAGCCAACCCTCAACGGTCGTAGGCGGACGTTTCTCCGTGAGATCCTGCGCCCATGTTGGTCGTTCACGCGGCGGCGCGACGGTGGTGGCAACAACAACCGATCGCTCGCGGGCTGCTACGTCGAGTGGGTCTTGCTCGCCGGGCGCGATGGCGGCATCGCCCAGCAGTGTCTTAAGTAGTCGATGGTTGCCATCCAACTCGTTGGCGGCCGACAACGCTACGGCAACAGCGTGCTTGCAGGGGTCGCCCCAGTCGGGGCACGTGCATGAAAACCGGAGCTGTCGAGGATCAGTCGGCAACTCACCACCCGACGGCACATAGATGATGACCTCATAGGGGTCGTGGCGTGAACCCCACACGACCGCTTCGATGCGTTCGGCCGCAATGATGAGGTCGCGCACGCGACCATCTTCCACCAGTTCATGGCCGCGCACGAGGCGCCCGCTGTCGGCCAGCGCGGCGAGTAGACGGCCAATATGACCGAGGGTCGGGCCGACACTCATCGCAGCACCAGCAGATCCCGGATTTCCGACGTGGTCAGTTCGGTGATCCAACCTTCGCCCGAGCCGACGACACGGTCGGCCAGGTCCTTCTTGCCTTCGATCAATGCGTCGATGCGTTCCTCCACCGTGCCCTGGCACACCATCTTGTGCACCAGCACGGTGCGCGTCTGGCCGATGCGCCACGCGCGATCGCTGGCCTGATTTTCGACGGCCGGATTCCACCAGCGGTCGTAGTGCACCACCTGGCTGGCAGCAGTGAGGTTGAGACCGCTGCCGCCCGCCTTCAGCGACACCAGCAGGATGGGGCCGCCGGCACCTTCCTGGAACTGGTCGACCATTTTGTCGCGCTTCGTCTTTGACACCCCGCCATGCAGGAACGGCACATCGAGCCGCAGATGCTCCCGAAGATGTCGCGCGAGGATGAGACCCATCTCCCGATACTGCGTGAAGACCAGCATCTTTTCGTCGGCGTCGAGAAGGTCGCCGACCAACTCGTCGAAGCGAGCGAGCTTGCCGCTGCGACCCGCCAACACGCTGCCATCAGCCAGGTAGTGAGCCGGGTGATTGCAGATCTGCTTCAGCCGCGTAATTGCCGCCAGGATCGCGCCACGCCGGTCGATGCCATCGAGATGATCGAGGGTGGAGAGCAGCACGTCAACGACCGACTGATAGAGCGTTGCCTGCTCTCTGGTTAACGTTGCATACGCAACTTGTTCCAACTTGGGTGGCAGGTCGGGCACGAGCGAGCGGTCAGCCTTGGAGCGTCGCAACATGAACGGCTGCACCATCGCCCGCAACTCATCAGTCCGCTCCACGTCGCGGTTCCGCTCTATCGGCACCGCGAAGTGCTGACGGAACTTGGTGGCGTTGCCGAGCAGACCGGGGTTGACCAGATCGCACACGGCCCACAGTTCGGACAATCGGTTTTCCACCGGAGTGCCGGTGAGCGCAACTTTCTGTCGGGCGGGAATCCGACGCAGCGCGCGGGCGGCAGTGGTGCTCGGGTTCTTCACATTCTGCGCTTCGTCGGCCACGAGCCGATCCCAACGAATGGCGGCCAGTGCCACGGCATCACGCGTGGCGGTCGCATAGGTGGTAACCACCAGGTCGTGACCGCGAACGGCCGCCGCGAGGTCGTCACCTTTTGGGCGACCGGGACCATGCAGGACCAACACCTTCAACCCGGGAGTGAATCGAGCGGATTCGGTTTCCCAGTTCCGCACGACCGAGAGCGGACACACAACAAGCGTTGGCCATACCTTGGTACCGCCCTGACGTTCGTGTGCGAGCAGGGCCAGGAGCTGTGCCGTCTTACCGAGGCCCATGTCGTCGGCCAGGCAACCGCCCAGACCGATGCGCTGGAGGAAGGCCAGCCAACCAAGGCCGCGCTGCTGATAGGGACGAAGATTCCCGACGAAACCCTCGGGCTCGGGCAGGGGCGTAATGCGGTCGTCGGGCAAACCGGCGAGCAGTTCCTCGACCCATCCTTCTCCTGACACTTCGAGGTCGGCATCGGCGCCGATCTGTACGACCTCGATGGCGCTTAACGTTGACCGTTCGCGCTTCACCCGGGTCAGCGCCGTGAGCACCTGGGCGATGCTGTCGGGGTCGAAGCGAACCCACTTGTTGCGGATGTAGACAAGCTCCTGCTTCGCCGTCGCGAGGCGGGTCAGCTCCGACGACGTGAGCTTCTCGCCGTCCAGCGCCACCTGCCA
>JANMCE010000324.1:0-5465 GCA_031360915.1 Actinomycetes bacterium
TGACACAGGTGAAGTAGGTGCCACCATCGAGGCGCTCCATCGCCGTGCTCACGCCCGCAAGGTCACCCTCAATAGCGTCCAACAACCGCGTCCGTTCAATGTCAGCATCCGTACTCACGGCCGTCATCGTAGCGGGCCTGCCCGTTTGGACCGCAGACCAGGTTTGTCGTTCTGTAGGCGCCTGTGGTTGTAGGACAACCTCGGGCGCCTACAGAGCACAGATCAGGCGGCGGCGGGGACTTCGCCGCAGGAGGCGATCTTGACTTCGGCGCTGGTCTTGCCGCTGCCGCTGCCGACAGCTTCCATGGCGCGAACGACGTCCATGCCGTCGGTGACTTTGCCGAACACGACGTGCTTGCCGTCGAGCCAGGACGTGATCACTGTGGTGATGAAGAACTGTGAGCCGTTGGTGTTCGGGCCGGCGTTGGCCATGGACAACAGGCCGGGCTCGGTGTGCTTCAACTGGAAGTTCTCATCGGCGAACTTGTTGCCGTAGATCGACTTGCCGCCGGTGCCGTTGTGGTTGGTGAAGTCGCCACCCTGGCACATGAAATCGCTGATGATGCGATGGAAGCCAGACCCGGCGTAGCCGAATCCTTCCGAGCCGGTGCACAGGGCCAGGAAGTTGGCAGCGGTCTTGGGAACCACGTCGGCGAACAGTTCGAACGTGATGCGTCCGGCGGGTGCGCCGCCGATGGTGATGTCAAAGTAAACGGAGGGGTTGGTCATGGGTGTAGGAGGCTAACAGCGAGCACCCTCATCATGGGAAGATACGGACATGGCCCGTACCAACCCACCCGAGATGACCATCGACCCCGACAAGCGATACACCGCAACCATCGAGACCCGACTCGGTCGGATTGTGATTGCGTTGAATCCGATCAAGGCTCCCAAGACGGTGAACAACTTCGTGACGCTGGCGCAGACTGGCTTCTACGACGGCGTGATCTTCCATCGCATCATCAAAGGGTTCATGTGCCAGGGCGGAGACCCCACCGGCACCGGCATGGGTGGCCCCGGCTACGAGTTTGAAGATGAGCTGCCCAAGCGCGGCCAGTATGAGATCGGCTCGGTGGCCATGGCCAATGCCGGGCCGAATACCAACGGGTCGCAGTTCTTCATTGTCAGCGGCAGGAGCGGCGTGGGGCTGCCGCCTGACTACTCGCTGTTCGGTCAGGTAATCAAGGGCCTCGACGTGGTGGATGCCATGCAAGACCTGAAGACCGACACCGATGACAAGCCATTCGACGACCTAGCGATGACCTCTGTCACCATCACCATCGCTGATTGAACCCGGCCCAGCCGCTTTTGAGGTTGGCCCCTAGGCTTGAGGACCATGTGGCGTAAGTGGCTTTTGCTCGTTGGTTTGGCGCCACCTTCGGCGGTATTGCCCTGCGTTTCCAGAAGTCATCAGCGGAAAGCCAGCCTCATGAGCACACCGCCGATGGTGGCATGACCGGGATGAACCACGGCAGGCGCAGCTTCCGAAAGACAGCGTCTACAAGCTCTTCTTCGAGTTCAACGCCGGTGGATCTCCACAAGGCCGAACTGGCCCTCGACATCTACGAGATATCCTCATCTTCGTACTTACACGAGTGCCGGTTCCCGATCAGGCATCACGATGCTTGATCGGAAGGCGATCACCAGAATGCCGAGCAGGGCGGCGATACTGCCGCCGATGATGGCCATCTTCGGATAACCCGTCGTTCCGACCAAAAGGCCTGCGCTGATAGCCGCAGCGGCGGATGCGAAATAGGTGATCATGTCGGTGACGCCCTGCAAACGAGGGCGCTCGTGCTGGGTGACGGCTTCGGTGACCAAGGTACTGCCGGCGACGAAATTGCCGTTCCATCCGAGGCCGAGCACGAACAGCGCAACGATCATCGCTGCGTGATTGACCGGGTTTGCCAGCGCAGCCAGCAGAGCACCCGTCACCATGACGAAGCAGGACGAAATGATCATCGGGACTCGGCCGATGCGATCGCACAACCACCCCGAAATGGGGGAGGGTGCGAACATGCCGAACACGTGGCCGGAAATCACGGTGCCGATGGCACCCGTGGTGTACCCGTTGTCGCGCAGGTGAACATTGGTGACCGACATGATGGACACCATCACGATCTGGTTGACCATCAGCGTGACAACCGGGAGCTTGACCGGCGGCCTTCGCAAGCACGCTCGCACATCAACCGGCGCCGCTTCCTCCGCCGCAGTGCGGGGCGGATTGATCGACCGGGCGATGTCGAGTGGATCGGGTCGCAAAAACACCGCTAACGCGACCGCGGCGATAACGAACGCAATGGCCGCTACGACAAAGGCGCCACCCCACTGGTTGTGTCCGAGGCCTTCGAATCGCTTCCCGGCCGGTGCGGCCAGCTTCGGCCCGACCACCACACCGATCGTGGAGGCCCACACCACCAAACCAACGACGCGCGCCCGAGACCCGGCCGTCGTGACATCGGCGGCCGCAAAGCGACTCTGCTGGTTCGATGTGTTGGCCACGCCGTACAGCACGAGCGCAACCATCAATAGCCAGTAGTTCGACTGACGCGAGGCCACGACGGCGAGCAGCGCGCCCAACGCGCCGATCACGTAACCAAGAGTGAGACCCCGACGTCGCCCGGACCGTTGCATGTACTTGGCCAACGTGAGCGCGCCGATCGCTGTGCCGATTGACGACGCCGCGTTGGCGGTACCCACCCACTTCTTGCCGTGCAAGACGTCCTGCACCAACAGCCCGCCGACCGTGAGACCAACCAACTGTCCCAAACCACCCAACGCAGCGGTGGCCATCAGGGTTGAAATGATCCGCCGACGCATCAGCCGCACGCTAGCCGCACGATCTACGGTGGGTCGATGGGGGAAAAGATCTCGGCGGCCACAGCCCGTCGTGCGGCGCTGAGCGCGCAGGGTTTCGGAGGGGCGAAGCCGGCAGGAACGATCGGCAAGCGCCACGGGCGAAAGCTGTTCGATCAGATCGGGCTGATTCAGGTCGACTCGGTGAACGTGTTGGTGCGCAGCCAGGAATTGCCGATCTTTGCCCGACTCGGCCCGCATAGCCGAGACCTCCTACCGTCGATGATTCGAAGCAATGAACTGTTCGAATACTGGGCCCACGAAGCAAGCCTGCTTCCGGTGGGAATGCACCACCTTTTCCGATGGAGGATGACGCCTGATTCGCGGAAGTGGCAGTCGGTCCAGCAGCTCGCAAAGGACCATCCGGGTTACGTCGAGTCTGTGTTGGCTGAGGTCGTCGATCGGGGCCCGCTGGCCGCCGGTGAGTTGAGTGATGCTGGTGGACCAAAGCGGGGTTCGTGGTGGGACTGGAGCAAGGGCAAGGTCGCGCTGGAGTACCTGTTCTGGACTGGCCAAATCACCTCGCGGCGTCGGCCGCACAATTTCGAGCGTGAGTACGCGCTGCCCCAGGTGTTCATACCCGCTGAGGAACTGGCCCGGCCCGCGCCATCTGAGCAAGACGCTTGGAAAGAACTGCTCTCGTTGGCCTCCCGTCACCACGGCATCGGCACCGCCAAGGACCTGTGCGACTACTACCGGCTGAACTTCACCAAGAGCCGTCCGCTCATCGGGGAACTGGTGGAGGAAGGCCGTCTGCTGCCGGTGACCGTCGAAGGTTGGAAGGAACAGGCCTATCTGCACCCCGATGCCAAGACGCCGCACCGTATGCAGACCGCCGCGTTGCTGTCACCGTTTGATCCCGTGGTCTGGTATCGAGACCGGGCGTTGCGGCTGTTCGACTTCCACTACCGCATCGAGATCTACACGCCTGCACCGAAACGTATTTACGGGTACTACGTGCTGCCTTTTCTGCTGAACGATCGCATCGTTGCCCGTGTTGATCTCAAGGCCGACCGTCACGCCGGGGCACTGTTGACGCACGGTGTGTTCAGCGAGGCCGGAAGTGACCCACTCGAAACTGTTGCGGCACTGCGATACGAGCTGTTGTCGATGGCCGCGTGGCTTGGCCTTGATCGGGTGCTCGTTGGCCGCAGCGGTGACCTCGCCGACCTGCTGCGAAAGTCCCTGTCGTGACTTTGCGACAAATCCGGTTGCTACGCGACCGGTTTTGTCGCAGAGTCAACCGCCGTTGGACTATTCGTAGGGGTCGGGGGTGGTGGTCATCTTGGTGACCTTTTGCACGGTGATCTGGGCACGCAGGAGGTCCTTGGCATCGGGCTGGACTTCGGTTGGTTTCCAGACACCGTCGATGGTGAGCCAGGTGTCGTCGGGCCACTGTCCGGCATCACCGAGCAGCACCACCTGCACGGGGTAGGCATCGGCCGCGCAGCATGCGATTTTGAAGCGAGTGAGAAAGAAGCCGCCGGGGGCCGTCTTGTCGTGGTTTACGAAGCCAACGAGGCGGACCGGCTGAGCCTTGAGGCTCTCCTTGCTGTCGTAGAGTCCGCGCTCGGAGAAGTCAGTAAGCGACACCGTCACACGGCCGTCCTCCTTCGCCGGAAGCGGATCGAACAGCACGCCTTTGCTCTGGCTCAGGCGCGTTGTCTTCACCGCCTGGCGATTGGCCGCGTATGCGCCGAGCGAGGTGGGTTCTACGAGCAGTAGCACCGCCAGGGGCAGCGCCAGCAGCCAGCCGACGCCAGGACCCTTGCCCTCGGCATGGCTATGGCCGCCATGGTCGTCGGCCGCGTGCTCATCGGCAGCCTGAGCATCGTCGTGTTCGATCACGCGGGGCGAGCGCCACGCACGGATCAACGTCGTGACGCCGAGCGCCACCAGCAACACCGAGGCACCCAGAAGTGGCAGTTTCATGCCGGGGCGAACGAAGCGCAGGAATTGGCGGCTGAGCACCAGGCGCACCCCCATCGCCCCGAGCGCGGTCAGCAGGCCGCCCTGGGCGTCGTCGCTGATGGAGAAGCGATGGTTCACAGCATCACCGTTCCCACAATCAAGGCAACTGCTACGGCGACGACCAACGTCAGCGGTGCGAACCACATGGCGAACTTCCTACCGAATACACCTGACTGCATGGCGATGAGTTTGAGATCGACTCCCGGCCCAACGACCATGAAGACCAGGCGGGAGGTGAGGCTGAACTGGGTGAGCGTTGACGCGACGAACGCGTCGGCCTCTGAGCAGATCGACAGCAGCACGGCCAGCGCGGCCATGGTGATGACCGCGGTGACGCCGTGGCCCGCGACGGTATCGAGCACACGGCGCGGCACCAAAACCTGCAGGGCGGCGGCAACCGCCGCGCCCACCATGAGGTAGCCGCCAGCGTGCAGCAGATCGTGCACCGACGCAGCCCGAAACCGTTCCCATCGTGTACCGGTCTGCGGCACTTTCTTCAGCGCTCGCTCCACCATCTCGGTCTTCCCAAATGCCAACCACAACCACCCCATCACGATCGACATGATCATGGAGCCGACGAAGCGTGCCATCCACACGTGATGGTTGTTGGGGAAGGCGACCGCCGTCGACACCATGAC
>JANMCE010000327.1:0-4828 GCA_031360915.1 Actinomycetes bacterium
TCGCTTTGGAACGGCTCGGCCCAGCCGCCGAGGTCGGCGGGAGACCAGCCATCCACGACGTCCATGATGTAGAACGGGGTGCCGAGAAGATCGGTGTCGTCGGACCCGGCGATGTAGGCGGCATGGGGAACATCGGCGCCCTTCAGCGCTTTCACCAGGCGATGCTCACGGCGAATGCCATCGAGGCGATCGGCGACGGCACCCTCGGGTGGCTTGCGCATGACCATTTTGCGGCCGCCGCGCTCGATCATCATCAGCTCGTTCTGCGAGCCGCCCGACAACGCGGCGAGCCGGGGCATTTCGCCCCGACCCGGCACGTCGTTTGCGTCCATCCACCGAGTAAATGCCTCAACATCAACGCCTGGGTACTGCTCGGTGGTGGTCATGACTCAGACTCCCAAACCGGACTTTTCAAGGATGTGGATGCCGCACGCGGAACCCAAACCAATGACATGAGCGAGGCCGACTTTGGCCCCTTCGATCTGGCGGGGGCCACCTTCGTTGCGAACATGTTGGGCCACTTCCCAGATGTTGGCGATACCGGTCGCGGCGATCGGGTGGCCCTTCGACTGCAGACCGCCGGACACGTTGACCGGCTTCGACCCGGTGCGCCAGGTGGCGCCCGAGTTGAAGAAATCGACCGCGCCGCCCTCTTCGCACAGCATCAGGTTGTCGTAGTGCACCAGTTCGGCCGTAGCGAAACAGTCGTGCAACTCGACCAGGTCGAGATCATCGGGGCCAATGCCAGCCTGCTCGTAGGCCTGCTTGGCCGCGTTGCGGGTGAGCGTATTGACGTTCGGCAGAATCTGGCATGCCTCTTCATACGGGTCGGTGGTCAGGATCGACGCCGTCACCTTGACGGCCCGCCGCTGCTGCGCCATCGAGAGGGTGCGCAGCTTGGCACCGCTGATGAGCACCGCGGCGGCCGCACCGTCGCAGTTGGCCGAGCACATGGGGCGGGTGTTCGGGTACGAGATCATCACGTCGCTCATGATCTGTTCCAGTGACATAGCTTTCGAGTAGGCCGCCAGCGGGTTCAATGTCGAATGGCTGTGGTTCTTCTCGCTGATCTTGGCGAACAGTTCGAATGTCGCGCCGCCGTACTTGTGGCCGTACTCCATACCGATCTGGGCAAACACTCCCGGCATGGTTTCGGTGCCGATCAGGCCGTCGACCGCAGTAACCGCACCGTAGCGACCTTCGGCGTTCCAGCCTTCGCGATCCTCGCGGGATCCGCCGGCGAGCAGGCCAACACCAGCGAGCTTCTCAACACCGACAGCGAGGCCCATATCGGCCTCGCCGGCCTTGATCGCCATGATGACGGTGCGCATGGCAGTGGCGCCGGTGGCGCAGGCGTTGGTCACGTTGTAGGCCGGGATGCCGGTCTGGCCGATCTGCTTCTGGAGCTGCTGGGCGAGACCGCCGCGGCCCATGAGGTTGCCGGCGGCCATGATCTGCATGTCTCGCATGCTGATGCCTTCACCGGCATCCGCGAGGGCACCGAGAATCGCCTCGGACCCCAAGTCAACAGTGTCCTTGTCTGTGTGCTTGCCGAACTTGGTCATGTGAATGCCAAGGATCCAAATGTCGTCAGATGCGCTCATGCCTGTCGCCCTTCCTGAGAGTGGTTCATCGTTGTGTGGGTGGTCATGCCGGCTCGTACCCGAAAGCGATGGCTTCGGTGCCGGTGCTGTCGGTGCCGAGTGAATAGGTGGCCAACCGGACCTTCATACCGAGCGTTACGTGCTCGGGCGTCGGGGTGCAGTTGATGATGTTGGCCCGCACGCTGGTACCGGCGCAGTCGACGACGCCGGCGACGAACGGCACCTTGATGCCGGGCGCAGCGAACGCAACGATCGAGAACGCTCGCAGCTCGCCGTCGTCGGCAACGGTGGCCGAGCGGAACTCAAGCCCCGGACAGCCAGCGCAGGCGTTACGGCGGTCGAAATAGCGGGCGCCGCAACTCGTGCATTCATTGGCGACGAGGTGCGGAGCCCCGTCATTGAGCACGAGGTAGTCAACAAGGGGAACTTGCGTCATGGTGGTCATCTCTCGGGATCGTAGTGGTGCATTGGGTAGGTGGATTTCGGCTGGGTCATAGGCGAGTCATAGCCCGAGGGACTTTGCGATGATGATCTTCATGACTTCGGTGGTGCCGCCGTAGATCGACGTGATCCGAGCATCGGCATAAGCTCGGGCGATCGGGTATTCGGTCATATAGCCGTAGCCGCCGAACAGTTGCAGGCAACGATCGGCGGCCCGCTGCTGCAGTTCGGTGCAGAAGTATTTGGCCTGCGCTGCCTCGGCCGGGTCGAGTGTGCCTGCGTTCAACTTGAGCACGCACTGATCAATGTAGGCCTGGGCGACATCGACCTGGGTCTTGATTTCGGCCAGCACGAACTTTGTGTTCTGGAATTCGGCGATCTGCTTGCCAAACGCGGTGCGCTCACGGACGTAGTCCAGCGTCCACGTGAGGGCTGCCCGAGCGGCGGCCACACCGGTGACCGCTATCGACAGCCGCTCCTGAGCCAGATTGGCGCTCAGGTAGCGAAATCCCTCGCCTTCCGTGCCGAGCAGGTTGGCAACCGGGACCCGCACCGAGCCGAAGAACAGTTCGGCCGTGTCCTGGCTGTGCATCCCAATTTTCTCAAGGTTGCGGCCCCGCTCAAATCCGGCCATGCCCCGCTCGACGACCAGCAACGACAGACCCGCATGACGCTGCGTCGGGTCGGTTTTAGCGGCGACGATCACCAGATCGGCGTTAATCCCATTAGTGATGAACGTTTTCGCTCCGTTCAGCACGTACTCATCACCATCACGAATCGCCGTAGTCGCGATGCTGGCCAGGTCGGAACCGGTACCCGGCTCGGTCATGGCGACGGCGGTGATCAATTCGCCCGATGCGATACCAGGCAGCCAGCGGGCGGCCTGCTCGTCGTTGCAGTACTCCACGAAATAGGGCGTTGTGATGTCGTTGTGCAGGGTGATACCGAGACCCGCACCACCGATCCCGGCGCCCGCGAGTTCCTCCGCGATGACCTGGTTGAAGCGGAAATCTTGGCTTCCGCCGCCGCCATAGTGCTCGGGAATGGCCATGCCGAGGAAGCCGTACGAGCCCGCCGAGGTGTACATCTCACGTGGGCCGATACCGGCCGCTTCCCAGTCTGCATAGTGCGGCGAGATCTCCTTGGCGATGAACGCCGCGAACGACGCACGAAACGCCTCGTGCTCCTCCGTGAACAAATCGCGCATGACTGTCAGATTAGGCCACCTTCCACCACCGTGCTCCATCTCACGAGAAATTCGTCACCTATATTCGGCGGCGTGCTTTCAGCGTCGGAAATCTTCTCTGTCCAAGACCGTGTCGTCATTGTGACGGGAGCGTCGAGTGGGTTGGGTGAGCGGTTCACGCGTGTGCTGGCGGCGAACGGAGCGAGCGTGCTTGCTGTTGCGCGCCGGGCCGACCGTCTGGCCGCCCTGGCCGAGGAAATCCCGAACGTGGTCGCCCACCAGGCCGATCTTGCCGATGGAGCGACGCGGCCAGGTGTGATCGATGCGGCGTTGACCGCCTTCGGACGCATTTGTCCTGGTGACAGTGCTTATGATTCTGGTCAAGACTCCGGAATTCGAACAACTGTTCGCTCGTTTTGGGGTACAATTTCCCAATGGATTTGGCGGCGGTTCACACCAGAATCGATGAGGTCGGCGCCTTCGACCCACGATGCGCCACGCTCGCTGAAACGAAAGCCGGGCTGTCCGCGGTGCACGCGGCACGAGGTTGGCTACAGGCGCGAGAGCTGGAAATGACGCAGCGTTTGAAAGACGTGTCGTCCTTTCCGGAGAACGACTTGGCGATCGCTTCACGCACGAAACAGAAGTCGGCGACCACCGTCATGAAACGAGCCGAAACCGTGGCCCGTATGCCCGAGTTCGGTGACGGTCTTTCCGACGGCGACATCTCGACCGAACACCTCGATGCTGTCACGCGGGCGCTACGCGGACTCAACCCCGAAGACCGCGACGTGTTCGTCAAACGATCCGGGCGACTCGCGCTCGTCGCCGGGAAAAGTACGCCAGAAGAATTCGAAAAGACGGTGCAGCGTGAAGCCGACTCCATCGCAGCCGAAGACGGCACCGACCGGCTCACCCGGCAGAAAGCGGCAGCCCGGGTACGGACATGGGTGAACAAATCGGGCATGTGGTGTATCTACGGCCAGTTCGACCCAGAGACCGGTATCAAGATTGGTGGCAGGCTCGAAGCGATCGTCGCTTCGAAGTTTGCGGAACAAATCCCTGATGGCGCACCAGACGACCCTGAGGAGAAAGCCGACTGGCTTCGAGCCCAAGCCTTCATCGCACTCGTCTCCGGCGAACAAGCCACCAACATCGGGCGACCTGAAGCCGTCGTCGTGGTCGATTCCACCACCGGGACCGTGCGGTGGCCGTTTAACGTATCGCTGCCCGACGAGGCGTTACAACGATTCCTCAAACTCGCTGATGTCCACTTCATCGACGTGCACTGCGGCACCATCCGCCACGCCCCAGGCAACCTCAACCTCGGGCGCACCACCCGCCTCGCCAACCGAGCCCAACGAAGAGCGATGGGTGCCCTTTACGCCAGCTGCGCGATACCGCGCTGCTGCGTCCGCTTCGAGAACACGAAATTGCACCACGTCCTTTGGTGGCGGCACGGTGGGGCGACCGACTTCGCGAACCTGCTACCGCTCTGTAGCCGCCATCATCACCTGGTCCACGGGGGCGGCTGGAAACTTTCCCTCTCCGCTGATCGGGTGCTCACTATCACCCTCCCCGATGGCCGCACCATGAG
>JANMCE010000331.1:0-17867 GCA_031360915.1 Actinomycetes bacterium
GTGCGAGTAGCGCAAACGCTGCTTCGGCTTCACCTCGAGGATCTCGCCCTTGTCTCGGAACGGCTTGCCCTTCCAGTCGCCGGACCAGGTAATCGGACTGCCCTCCTTCCAGTCGGTAGCCACCGTGGCACCCATGAAATAGTCTTTGATCGCTTCCGGATCCGTCAAGGCCTCCCATACTGCGTCCAGATCACCATCAACGACCGTGGAAACTTTGGCTGCGTACTCGGACACGGCAGTGCTCCTTCATTTCGGTTAGATATTCGGCGTGGTTGCTTCTACCCCCGTCAGGTGGCGGCCAAACCTGGCCACGTTGATCGAGGACGATGTTGTGTACGGTCGTCCCATGCCTCGGTTCTCCGGCTTGTCGGCCGTCCTGCTCAATTGCTCGCTGGTTCACGATGCAAGCAAGTCGCATACCCGGCGACTCCTGGCGCGCGTCGCTGGGGTGATGGCTACCGAAGGGGTCGATGTCGAGATGATCCACATGCTCGACCACCGAGTCGGGTTCGGGATGGTCAAAGACACCACGGCAATCGGCGACGAAGCGGACGACTGGCCCGCTATCCACGCCAAGGTCATGGCCGCCGACATCTTGGTGATCGGCACGCCGATCTGGCTCGGTGTGAAGTCGAGCGTTGCGACGCTTGCGGTCGAGCGCCTGTACGCGTACAGCAGCGATACCAACGACAAGGGTCAGTACCTGTATTACGGCAAGGCTGGTGGATGTGTGGTCACCGGAAACGAGGACGGAGTGAAGGCGTGCGCGATGGAAACGCTGTACGCGTTGTCGCACATTGGTTTCACGATCCCGCCACAGGCTGATTGTGGATGGATCGGTGAGCTGGAACCTGATGCACACCGCCAAGATGTTGAAGGACTTGGGCGGCTTTCCCCTCGGGGGAAACGTCGCAGCCACATGGAAGTCCGTCACCAACGCCGCCGATCAGGATCCCGACCGGGCCTGAGCGTACGGCCACGCCATCGTGTTTAGATCAGAGCTATACAAACGGGATGTATCCCTGCAGGTCGACAATGACGTGCGTCCCGCCCGAACCTGAACACCGGATGACGATGTAGCTCTCGCCACCGACCGCCGTGAGTGTGGAATTCGCGAGCGTCTGACCGCTCGCCCACCAGTTAACGTTCGAGGTGGTGGGAAGGGGGCGGGTGCCGCTGAGATCGGACGGAAACACTATGAGGAACCCAGCGTTCTCGGTACCGGTTACGGTCACGTTGATGAAGGCGGCCTCCGCGATTGCACCGGCGATAAAGCTCCCGATCGGAAAACCGACGTTGTTTCCAGGCTGCAGTTTTGCGCCACCAAGCGGCGATGATGCCTGGCGTGTATCGAGAACCCGGACCGGCGTGACGAATGTGACGACGGTGCCGCCGACCGTTGGTGCCGCGTCGGCGCGTGTCGGCAACGCGAGCGGGACGAGCGCCGCGGCCCCACCGGCGCCGATAAGCCGTCTACGACTGATGCGTCCGGACATGGTGAACCTCCCGTGTCGTTTCAGCCATCGTCGCGCCGATCGTTCATCGACGCAATGATTCGATGCGGACCATATAAGTCGACCTACAGCGGCGTAAGGGGACTTGCTGATTGAGTTTCGGTGGATGATCATCCCGAACGCTCCGCGAAATACCAGAACCCAAGTGCCGGCAGTTTCTGCGCATCAATCATGGCGTGCTCCTCCCCTTCGAGATCGGGGCGCGAAAGCATGCGTGCGAGGTAGGGACTCATGACCTCAAGTGTCGGCACGAAACGAGCCGAAAGAGCCTGGCGGATCGTGGAGATCGTATGGAGCTCGCGGTGCTCGTGCAGCCAACCCGCGATCGAGTTGTCAGCGTCCGACGGATCATGTTCGACGAGCCAGGTCGCGGCGCGCTCGTCGTATTTATCCCATCCGAATTCATAGAGGCAGAGTCGCCCGTTTGGGGCTAGGACTCTCGTGAGTGCCGGGACCACGGCATCGAGTTCAGCGTGGTGCAGCACCATGACGGCCGTGATGGCATCGAAGACTCCCAAGGTCTGTCGCCTGCTCAATCCGCTCCCGACTCAGGCGCGGGTGATGTGGCGCCTGTGGATCCTCACCGAATGCGTCGAAGCCCCGTTCGGTGAGACGATCAACCAGCCCGCCGTCGCCGCAGCCGATGTCGAGAACTCGCGAGCCTGGGGGGAGTGCCGTACCGACAACGCATCAAATTCCTTCCACCACCGGTCATCGGCCATCGACGGATCCTACGTGTCGAGATGCTCGCCGGGGCTTCCCCTCTCGTCTTGAAGAACGAAGAACTGACGGGTGCGCCAGCGGCCGGTGTGGGTGCTCGTCCCCGGCACTCCGTTGGCTTTTCGATCGTTGTAGGTCTGATCGGTCGCGGTAGGAAGCGCCTTCGGCTTTCCATTTCGCGCAGGAACGCGGCAAAAGAACTGGATGACGGGTTCATGTGCCTCGGATTTTCGAATGGCGGCGGCATGTCCGAGCACGTGGCTTCGCATCGGGCCATCAGCGGAGCGATTCTGGTTGTGGGGTACTTCCCCTAGAGATGGCGGGCGTCGAGTCGTGGCCTTCGGGTGTTCCTGTACAAGTGCATTACACGGCCGGCGACCCATTTCGTCGTCAGGACTGGATCAACGAACTTCGTACCGATGTGCAGGCAGTAGGCGCGTCGTTCGACTTGTTCGAATACGAAGGCGAGGGGCACCTGTTCACCGATCCGTCACGGCCCGACGAGTTTCAATCCGATGATGCTGAGCTTGTTTGGAAGCGAGTGCTCACCTTCGCTCCGCTCGATCGGTAGAGATTCGGTCATGACATTCGGGTTTGCGTCGCAGCGGCTGCGGGTCGGCGGATCAGCTGATCTGCCGAACACTGGAGGCCGCCGTGGCCTGGACCACTCAACAACCGACGCCGAAGCGTAGGCGCTGACCGTCGTGCCGATGCGAAGGTCGTGTTCCCGAACGAATCGCTGCAGTACCGGGCCGCCCGTGACGAACTGCTCCGACGTGAGATCGGACTGCGCCGTGAGATGGAGTGTGTTGCGGTGGCTCGACGAGCCCTACCGCGAGGCGGTGTCTTGCAGGAGGACTACGTGTTCGATGAACTCGATGATCACGGCGCGGTGATTGAGGTCAGGCTCTCGCGTTTGGCTGGTATATCGTCATCGCACTCCCGCGATGCCCCAGGCTGCCGATGGAGATACATCGAGCCGATTGCGATCGTGCATCGGCGGCCTAGGGATCGCAATCACGCGTGCGACGGGGTCGCTACCGTCAACTACGAGTCAGTGTCGTCGTGAGAGTGGTCGTCGTGCGAGTGGTCGTCGTGCGAGCTGTCGTCGTGCGAGTGGTCATCGTGTGAGTCGACGTGAAGCGGAGCCAGTTGTCCGCGGATCGCCCCTGCCGGGAACTCGCCCGTATGCACATTGACGTAGTAGGCGGACGGGTTGGCCAGAATGTCTTGGACAATGCTGGCTGGCTCACCGGCCATTCCGAGCCGGGGGAATTTGCCTGCTTCTCCTTCGGTGAGGCAGTCGGCGGCGTCACCTCCTACGGGAAAGGCGAGGTTGGCAACGATAGGACCGTTGGTTCCCTTCGCCCCCCGGTGGATGTGGGCCATGCCTGTCTGTCCAGCGACGAACGTCGGGTCGATCTTCGATGCGGTCACGATGTAGCAAAGTGTCGTGAGGTCACCGTCGATTCCGAACACGTAAGCCTCGCCGCGGCCATTTCTGTCGCCGACGAAGCTCTTCGAGCCATCGGGTGCGACTTCGTTTCGCCCGTTGAGTTGGTTGTTCAGGACAGTGTTCAGGTGACCGGCGCTGGCGGAACCGGCAATGCCGAGAGCACCGCCGACACTAATTGCCAGCGTCGCTGCGATGCCTGTGTAACGCTTGGATGTTTTGGACATTTGTTTCCTCCTGGTAGATGTTTACGCGAACTTGATTCGGAGCAGATGTTGCCGATGGATTGGTCCATTTCGAAGAGGAGACCTATATGACGCCCGTCGACAGCCAGCAGCTCGTGCGGCGGGGTTGTCTTTGACGGCGTGTTGATCGCTGCGACAACGACCGGGAGCGGCCTCACCGTGCAAGCATCGCATGACTCGAACTGGTACCAGCGCGGCATCAAGATCACCGACACGCCCTAATGCTCGCCGTGGCACCGCTTCTTTCAAACAATGTCGAGTTCATTCTTAGGGCAATGAGCCCATCCCGGATTCTCGTCTTCGTTGTTGCCAGGGGTATCTCGAGAAACTTCGAGATTTCCGCGTAGGTGAGACCTTCATAAAAGGCCAACCAAATTGCTTGCCGCTGTTTCATACTGAGCGCACTCAGGGCACCAATCATCTCGTAACTCATCTGGTCGTTTGGGCACCATCGGACATCGGTTTCCGTCAGGAGAGGAATTGCGTCGTAGTTGACGAGCATGGTGCGCCGATGGAAGGCCTCCTCCGAGCGCACGCGGTCAACGGAACGGCGATGGGCAATCGTCATTACCCAATTCGTGGCGCTGCCTCGAAGAGGATCAAAGCGTGGCGCGTGTTTCCACACGGTCACAAACACCTCCTGCATCACCTCCTCGGCCAGATGGGCATCACGAATGACTCGGCGCGCGAGACCATAAATGCTCGGGCCAAACATGTCGTAAATGGCAGCGAAGTCGTCGTGACTTCCGAGACCTACTTGGACAAGTAGCGCGTCCCCGTCCCTTGGTACCGACTCCTCGCCGTTGGTAACCATGGCTGGCTCTACCCCAGCGGCGTCCCGCTCAAACGTCACGGCGGACTATTCAAATTCGAGAAACACGCCGATGGCGTCTCTCCAACCGTCGACCGATCGCGCCGTCGAACTAAATACTCGACGTTTGAGATTTCACTCGGTCGGCAATACAGGGCGGAGGAACTTGCGGCTGCTCCGGAACCTCGGCGACGTGTGATTCCAGTGCCAACAACGGCGAGAACATCTGAACGGATAAACCGTCATGCCAGTTCTCCACGGAACCAGCGTCAGCGCCAGCGCTCGTCGCTGGATGCGGTGCCGCCAACACAACACAAATCAAGGGAGTCCTCGACCATATGAGCGCGGAGCTTCGTGGAAACACCGTAACTAGCCGAAGGTCAGCCTTGGCGTCCGGTTGAGGAAGTGGCCGTAGCGGATGGTGGCGTCATGGATCGCGTCCGTCTCGTCCTCGGTGAGCTCGCGCATCGGGCGAATGTCGAAGGTGACGTACTCGTTGCCGATGGTGCGACTCATGCCTCCAAGGATTTGGGAGTCGATGATCGCCATTCCGATCGAGTCTTCGCGCCCGGCGACCATCCGGCCGGCGATGTCGAGCAGCCGGCGGGTGTGCTGGTAGCCGCGATAGTACTCATCGAGGATTTGGAGGAGATGAGCGCGGGGTTCGATCGTGTCGCTGCCGGGATCGGCCCTAGTGTGCCAGAACGTGTCTCCGTCAAGTTCGAAGGAGTTGAGCCGGTCGGCGATATCGGCAAGACCGGCGCGAACGTCACGCAATGTCATGGTGGCCCAGTAGGCGATGTCTCGTTCGGTGACCGGTCCATGACCGGTGATGTACCGGGCGACCAGTTCGGCGCGTGCCGCCTCGGGCTCGAGTCGCCGGGTGTTCGGCACTCGTTCGGTGAGCAGGGCGTAGGTGTGTTGGCTGTTCTGGGTCGGCCCGCTGCAGATCAGGCCATGTACCTCAGTCAAGCCGGTCACGAGCATGAGGGCATGCCCACTGAAGGTGAAGCCTTCGGCCGCGAGATGGTCAGCGAGTTGCGCTCGGGTGAGATGCCGGCCAGTGAGAGCGGTCGTGATGATCGTTGCGGCTTGTTCCCAGATGGCGTGCGTGATGCCTTCTTGTTCGAGTTGTCGTTCCCAGCCTCGTAGCAGTCGTGGTCGGCTCAGGTCGAGAAGCCAGCCAATGTCGTCGGGCAGTACGAAATGCCAGGTCGGGCGTAGTAGATGGGTGCGGAGGATTGCACCGTCGTCGTAGAGGCGAGCGAATAGAGCGGCGTCAGGCACGTGGCATCGGGTGCCGACCGCCCACGAGGCCTGCGCGTGATTCTCGGCCTGCACTGCGAGGAGCCGCCGCACGACGGCGGTCGCGTCAGCAGCGGGCGTGCCAGCAAGGTGTTGGTTGTGGAGTCGCCATCGGGCAATGGCGAACTGCTCATGTGGTGTCGCCGTTCCTGTCACGTACCTCAACGCTATCGGAGGGTGAGGTTGGGCTACAGTGCGCGTGCGTGACGACTTTCCAGCCGCAGTTGTGGATCGAGCGAGCGAGCGCTGCTGTGTCGTTTTACGAAGAAGCGTTCGGTGCGACGGTGCTTCATCGAATTGGCGATGGCGACGACATCGTCGTTCAACTTGCCGTTGGCGACGCGGCATTCTGGGTGTCGCGAGCCGACTCGGACATGAAGCGGTTCAGCCCGCACAACATCGGCGGCACGACGGGCCGAAACCTTTTGATCGTCGATGCGCCTGATGTCGTCGTTGCGATGGCCGTAAAGGCCGGAGCCGTTGAGATGTCACCGGTTCAAGATGAACATGGCTGGCGACTGGGACGTGTTGTCGATCCGTTCGGTCACGAATGGGAAATCGGCAAGCCAACCGGCGTGTGGCCACCCGACTGACCGTTCCGGAGGCTGGTCAGCGGCTTATGTGGAATAGCCTGAGTGTCTTGGACGAACGGACGGCGCTCATCTACTACCTCGACGCTCAACGCCGTAGCGCGCTCGCCATTGTCGACGGCCTTGCGCAGGAGCACGACGACGTCAGCGTCGTGCCGAGCGGATGGACAGTCGCCAGCATGTTCGAACATCTCGCCGGGGCCGAACGGTTTTGGTTCCAGCACGTGCTCGCTGGACAGGCCGATGTTTCGGAACCGTCTGGCACCGATCCACGCAGTCGCTACCGAAAACAGATCACGCGATCTGACCTCATTGTCGAATCATTCGCCCTTGACGCTCGCCGCGTTGCAGACAGTTCACGGGCGCGGTCGCAACCACGTCGATCCGCTCAATCGTTACCAGGGCTGGTGGCCACGAAGTTGATCGATCAGGTCGTCTGGGTCTCGTGACGACGCCGGTCCGTGAGAAGCTGCGTTGGGAGACGTTCGCGTCCGGAGGGAGACGTATGGAGGTGCTGCTCGTCGGGGCGGGGGTGGTCGGAACCGTTTACGGTACCCACTTGACGAACAAGTCCGGGTCGGCGTGGGCCCGGAATACTTTGTCTACCGGGGCGTCGAAATAGCGGGTGATCCGCACCATCGGCACATCGGGGTCGACCTCGACGGTCGCCTTCTTTGGTGGTGGTCATTTTCGTGGTCTTTTCCTGGGTCGCTCGGCGGGTTTCTTGGTGGGTTTGTCGGGCCGCTTCGAGATGGACGGTTCGGCGCTGCGCTTCCCGGGAACGGCTGACGAGCCCGGCCCCTTCGAGAACCTTTAGGTGCAAAGACACGGCCTGCAACGTCACGTCGTAGGGTTCGGCCAGTTTCGTCACCGTTGCGTCACCGCTCGCCAACCGGGCGACCATGTCGCGCCGTGTCGGATCGGCCAACGCCGCGAACACCTTCGACAGCGCATCAGCCGACATCGCCCGGGTCCGTGTTCAAGTACATGCTTCAATACTGCGCCGACAACGCTACGTTGTCAGGCAATTCATTGAATACGGTGGCTAAGGCATTAGCGCCATCACATGAAACCGCGTGGCCCGGGCGTGTCGTCGTGGAGATCTCACGACGACATCTATCAACGACCAAGAACGAACGGAATCGAGGTTGGTCGAGCTTGGTGCTCACCATATCGATATCGGTCAGAGCGCGGAGGAGGATCACGTCGTACTGGCCGATCCCGAAGGCAACGAGTTCTGCGTCATTGGGCCCGACAACAAGTTTCTCGCCGGCTGCGGCCGACTGGGAGCGATCGGATTCGACTTGGTCTACTGCTTCACGAGTCGACCGTCGACCGTAGCGGTGATCGGTGAGTTTGCAGCGATGTAGTCGATGACGACATCGAGCATGAGTTGGCCTGTGTTAGCGACGTTCGTGCCTTGGGTGAGCACGGTGTAGCCATCACCACCGCCGAACATGAAGTCGTTGGTGAGGATACGAATGGTGTCGGTTGGACCAATGGGCGTTGCTGGCCCGGTGACGCCGGTCGGCGTTTTTGACATACCGGTTACGGACGGCACGGTTCCGTTGCAGGTGAAGGTCACCTTGAGTCCCGACACCTGGGGGAAGCGGCCGGTCCCGCCGGTGATATCACCGCAGGCCGGTTTGAACCCGTTCTCCAGCGCTTGTTGCAACTGGGCTCCGGTCAACGTCTCGACAACATTCGTATTGCCGAATGGAAGCACCGAGAACATCTCGCCCCAGGTGATCTCGCATGGCTGCTCGCTGGCGGACGGGGGAGCGCACAGGAGATCGGCGCGCAGACCGCCCGAGTTCACGAGGACCGCTTCGACGCCTACGAATTTCGGTCGTAGCGCGTCGGCGATCAGGTTGCCCATCGCCGATTCACTCAGCCGGGTCGGGTCACGTCGGATATCGGCGCTCTGCTTGCCGATCACCCGGTTGCGAAGCACCGCGGTTTGCGCATTGGCGTCGTCGACGATCGCCTTCACGTCGGCACGCTTTGCCACACCGAGGTTCTTGGCGATGCGGGTCGCGCCCGACACATAGTCGACGTCGTTCTTCTCAACGAACAGTTGCGCCACCGAGTAGCTCGCCCCGGCGTTCAATCCTTCGAGTACCGGAATGTGGCCGACGACCGTGTTGCCGATCGTGTGCGTGTGTCCGGCCAGAACGAGATCGATTGTCGTGTCCTGCAACTGATTGACGATGTCAACGATCGGGCCGTTCCACGGCGTGGGTGGTGTGCCATCGACACCGTTGTTTCCGACCGCAACACCTTGATGGACCACCACGATTTGCACTTTGACACCCTGAGCGAGCAGTTTCTGCGACTCGGCTTTGACGCGCGTCGCCTCGTCGAGAAACGTCAGTCCCTTGGTGTTGTGAGCGCTTACGAGTTCCGGTGTGTTTTGCACGTCGGCCCCGATGACGCCGACCTTTACGCCGTTGATCGTGAGCACTGTCGAAGTCTTCACCCACGATGGCGCGACGCCTGTTGCTTCTTCAACGATATTGGTCGCGAGGAAGGGGAACGTTGCCCGCGCTTGCTGACGGAGCAGCCGGTCGATGCCATAGTCGAATTCGTGGTTGCCGTACGAGGTTGCCTTCAGTTTCCAAGCGTTCTCGACGTCGATCGTCGGCATATCTTCAAGGAGGCTCGAGTTCGCCGGTGAGGCGCCGACGTTGTCGCCTGACGCCAGAAGTTGAGCGGGTCCGGGCAGGTATGCGGCCTCTTCGTCGAACATCGTAGCGAGCTGGGCGGCATCACCGACACCGGTGTTGACGCCGTCCACCGACCGGGTTGTTTGTTCGAGTTGGCCGTGGAAGTCGGTGAGCCCGATGATCGTGAGCGGCGTCACCTTTCGACGGTCCTTCAGCATGTCGAGCAGCACCTTGCCCTGGCTCTGCATTGGTGCGCTGATATGCATGAAGTAGGCGAGCGTCGGTGCGAGATCGATCGATGAGGCCGACACTGTGCCTCGACGGATATCACGACCGTCGGCGATGAACGTGGCGCGCATGTTCACGCTCGCCCCGAGGTTTTGCACGTCGGGTACATACCCGTGCTGGCCAAAGAACGCCGACCTGGCAATGAGCGTGCCGGGCGTCGCGGCATCGAACTGGTACGGCGGGTAGGCGAAGACTACGAGGTCGCCGGTGCGTGTCGCGTGCGCCATGTCAGCGGTCGAACCCGCACCGTTCGGGATGTAGCGGGCCTCGGCCTTCGTGAACGCGCGGTCGATCACTTTCCAGCCTTCTGGCGCGCCGTCGCCGGTCCAGTCGTTGGGGTCGGCCACTGCGAGATATGCCGCCTTGATCGCATCGACGGTTGCGGCCACGTCGGCTGCCGCAACCTGCGTCTGACCCGGAACCACAGGATCGCGCCCGGCGACGTTGAGATAAATCTGGACGGTGCCACCGGCCCAACATGCCTTGGCCTTATTGATGGTGTCGGCCGTCGCGGTGCGACAGTTGGAGGTTTGCGCCTTCGACAGCAGACCGAGATCGACGAGTACCTTGCTGGCGTCGATCGCTGCGAACTGGGGTGCGAATCCGTGATCGGATGACACGAACGTGGTCGGCTCCTCGCCCATCAGGCGTCGGGCCAGGCCAAGGGTCGTGTCGGCGCCCTGATAGGCGCGGCGCAGGTAGCCATCGCGCTGCACGGCTCGGCCGTCCGGGGTGCCATTCACCTCGACATCGTCGTACGCCGGATTCGCGGCGCCGTTCGGCAACGTCTTGGTGACGAGGCCGAGGAACTGATGTTGGAACTCATCGGTGACTGGGTAGCCGGCCATGAGCAGGTCGGGCTGGTACTTGTCCACGATGTAGCGCATCAGTGGCCTGTTCGATTTTTCGAAGTAGAGGCCCTGCTCGACATAGGTGTCCTCGCTCACGATGCCGGCTTCGAGGATCGCAAAGTCGGCCGCGGTCGAGGACGGAAACTTCTGAGCGACGTACTCCTCGAAGTCGCCGGTGAAACCGGGTTCGCTCCAGGCGGCCCACGTGGCGTTCGCCCGAGCGACCGAGGTGTGGAAGAGCCTTACCTGAGCGAGATCGCCGCTGAGACGCTCCACCTTGACGAGCATGCCTGCCGTCTTGCCGTCCAGCGTGCCGCCCACGACCTTCACCTTCACATCAGCCCACTCGCCTTGGCGCAATGTGGCAACGGCCGCCCCGCCGTCCTTGCCAGATGCGAACAGCACCCGGTCGTAGTTCGTGGCGCCGTCGTCGGTGCTATCGAACACATAGGCGTTCAAGCCGTACTTGTCGGTCGTGCCATCGAGCACTCGCATCCGCATTTCTTTCGCGGGGCTGAACGACGCCGGCACGTTGGTCCATCCAGTAGCTGGCACCGGATCAGCGCCGGCGAACGGTGCCTGGCCGGCAAACCCGGCGGGGTGGTCGAACTGCAGCCCGAACGCCGCGATGAACGCTGCGTTGTCCGCGGGGACTACGTAGTTCGTCGCGACACCGCGGCCCGACTGTGATCTGCGGAAGTCGACGGTCGGGCCGTTGATAGCCGCGTTGCGGCCACCTGCCCACTCAACCTGCGCCACCTTCTTTCCCGATCGCTCAGCCGATTGCGCAATCGTCTCGGCCTGCAGTACGCCGCTGTCGAAGCTCGACACACGGGCCGACGCGAACGTTGCGCCGTTCTTGGCGAAGGTGTTGTTCGTCGAGCCATGAACTCCGGGCCACGTTCCGGTGGCCAAAGTGAACCACCCCGCACCGGTGTTCGGCGGAGCCTGCGTGCGCAATCCGCTATCGGTCGCGATGGTGCCGTGCTGCATCATCTCACGCATCGTCGGCAACGCGCCCTCGGCGGCATATCGCTGCACGGCGTCCTGCCGCATGCCGTCAGAGGCAAAGAACACATTCTTCGAAACGCGAGTAGCCCTTTCCGACGAGTTTTGGTCTTCGTCGGCCGCACCTGCTCCGACCGGAACGGCGAGCGCCGCCACTAAAGCCAAACCCACCGAGACAACCAAACCCGGAACGGGGCTACGAAATTTTGACATGGTGTTCCTCCAAGCGGACATCTTGTGAACAGTGCACGGCATGAACCATCGGGGGCGTGGAACAACCATCGTTCCTTAGCCTCCGGTCTGTACCCACCAAACGAAAACGGCAAACCAAGATTTGATCGATCATCCAGCGGTACAACATCGCCAGTAAGCGCGCCAGGGGTACGGCTGGCTCGCTCACTGTGCCCAGGGCGGCGTGAAGGTTCCGTCGTCGGTGACAGCTGCCCCTCCGGCGGCCAGAAGGCCACCGTGTGCTCCACCCACCGGGTTGCTATCCAACGAGCCGGGCAAGTAGAGGCTTTACAGGAACCCGTGCGATTCGACTGGTGGTGTCTGTCACCCCATGCGGGAGGAGCAAATAGTCGCCGTGAATCATGCTCCCGCACGAGTAGACGACGTTGGGGACATAGCCTTCTCGTTCTGTGTCGGTCACAGTCAAGAGTGGTTCGTTGAGCCGTCCGATTATCCGAGTTGGATCATCGATGTCGAGCAGGATAGCGCCGAGGCTATATACCCGGAACGGTCCGACGCCATGGGTAATGATCAACCATCCAGCCTCGGTCTCAAGCGGCGATCCGCAGTTGCCTGCTCTCGCCAGATCCCATGGCAGCTCAGGGGATTCGATCCTGTCGGCCGAATCCCAGATCCGAACATTGTCGGATCGCATCACGTAATTGGATTCCCCGTCGTATCGTGACAAGGCCGCATATTTTCCCCCGATTCTTCGCGGGAACAGTGCCGCTCCTTTGTTCATCGCACACGCCCCACTGAGCGTAGATACGTCAAACGTTACGAAGTCAAGGGTGGCCATCATGAGCGGTAAGACTCGGAATCCATCGTAGGCCGTGTACGTTGCGTAGTAGGTGACGGATCCGTCATCTCCTGTGAACCGCACGAAGCGGGCATCCTCCAAGCCGTGGCTCTCGATCGGCGACCACGGGAAGATCACTCGTTCCGAGAGTTTTGATTCTGGTTCGAAGGTCACCCGATAGTTGGACGTAGCCAGCCAATGCATGGCCTTGGTGGCCATCTCGGTCAGGCGGCACGGTGCGCGTTTGCCCTCCACCGTTGCAATCGCTGCGTCGAGCTCGTGCAACTCGAACGGGTCCGCTAGGAGGTCGGCGACCAGCTCGGTGGTGCTATCAAAGGCGTCCATCTCAACCAATTTCTCGCAGAACGGTGCCTTGTCGAAGACCGACGGACAATGGGTTCCGGTGACGGCGTATCGTGACGGCGGGTCCACCGTGATCGCACCCGTGACGTCGCTGATGCCAGTGCGAAACTCGATCGACGACAGATGGCCTTCACCGATAGATCTGAGGCTTAGGATGAAACGGACCGCCCCCGGATCGAGGCCCGTCTGATCGGGATGGGCAACCATAGATGGATTCGTGAGCGCCGCGGTTTCGATCGAGAATTCTTGTGTGTAGTAGGCGCCGATAAGAAGCTGGCGTTCTTTCGAAAGTTCTGAACATTCGGTGGTGCTTCGGGTCACGTACCGAAAGTGGCTGTCGAGCACGGCTTCGAGGTTCATGTGTCGATCCTCGAACTTCGCCCGGGCGGCGTTCAGTATTCCTGCGACCTCGCTCTCGGGCAGAGCGAGGACTCTGGCCAGGAGACCATCGTCCGGAAGGATCTGCTCGTTCGGCAGGAAAGGTCTGACAATGACACGCCCGGAATCAGGGCGGAGCTCGACATCAATTCGTTCGATTGGGACCGGAGCCACGGCCCGTGCGTCCAGAGCGACGGCGACATCCCCCGAGACCGAATCCTCCGACACTCCGCGGGTGCCGTTCACGGTTTCCGAAGCGGTGTCGTGTTCAGTCGTCATCGTATGGGTACCTTCAGTCGGTAGAGACGTTCCGTAATCAGAGATGTACCCGCTAAGTCGAAGAACGACACCCCAAATATTCGGGCGGTGTTCCTTTACGGCGCAGGGCGCACCCCTCACTCACAACGACACGCGGCTCGGCGTTCATCGTCGCGGGCACGGACGGGCAGATCAGCTCCAGTCCGACGATCTGGCCACTACGTCGGGCGGCGAGGCCGCGGGCGAGATGACCGCCGTAGGAGTGTCCGGCGAGCAAGAACGGGGCGTCGCCGATTTCGGTTTGGATGAACTCGTCGAGCAGATCGATTATGTCTCGGGTGGTCTGGATTGCGTCGTGTGGCGGTGAGTCGCCCATGCCTAACAGGTCGGGGTAGATGCGTCGCTGTGCATCGAGTGGGGCCAGGATTGGTTCGAACACATTGCGGATCTCGTCGCTTGCCGAGTACGCGCCGTGCAGCGCAAGGATCGGCACGCCACCTCCGTGGCGTGGAAGCGCAGTAGTGCGCCGGTGTTACTGCTGGACGTGCTCATCGACATCTCCTGAAGCGCTCGACAAATTTCGCCGCGTTGGTTTGATCCTGCCCAGATGAGGGTATCTCCGTTGAGACACCGAGGCATTTTAATGTGTCGAACCGGCCAACCGGCCGGTTGGGAGCGGTACCCCGGACCCCTGGTAGCGCACTCATTCGATCGATATCGAGGAGTGTTATGTGCTCTATCAGCCCTTTCGTAATCGGGGCGGACGTTCGGTCACGCGAATCATGAAGGCCGTGGTGTACCACGGCCCGGGCAACAAAGCTTGGGAGGAAGTGCCCAAACCCATCATTGATGCCGATACCGACGCCATCGTGCGCGTCGACGCAGTGACGATCTGCGGAAGCGATCTGCACATTCTGAAAGGTGATGTTCCCGCCGTGACTGACGGCCGAATCCTCGTGCCAACCGGGTATGAGGTGGGCGTTCTCAACGGCCATGTTCAACCGGGTGATGTCGTGGCCGTGGTCGGGGCAGGACCGATCTGGTCGACACTTCTACAACGTCGACGCTGTTAAAGCTCTTGAAGAGCGAACGGGTCGATGTGGGCCGGTTCGTTACCCACCACTTCGCGATGGACCAGTTCGACGAGGCCTACGACGTGTTCGCACGCGCTGGCGAAACCGGTGCCCTGAAAGTCGTCCTCACCAACACCTCATCTACCAACGACACGGAGAAATCATGAAACGTAGAACTCTCGACCTCCTCTTCAGCATCGGCGGGCTGGCGCTCGCCGGCCTTCTTCTCGTGCTCGGCTTCGTCTTGACGAGCAACGCGAACTTCGCAAAGACCTATGTGAAGGAGCAGATGAACGAGCAACGGATCTCGTTCAAGACCGCCGACACGCTCACTGACGAGGAAAAAAAGTCGTCCTGCCTCGTGAAATATGCTGGTCTGCCGCTGACTACCGGCAAACAGGCCGAATGCTACGCGAATGACTTCATTGGACTGCACGTGAAGTCAGTTGCCGGCGGTCAGACTTATGCCGATCTCGGCGTTCCGCAGAGCGCACTTGCGGCGAAAGTGAAAGCAGCGACCGCAGCCAACGACCCAGCGCTCGCTGACCTGCAGAAGGAACTTGCCGCCGTGACCGGACAGCGCGAAACCCTCTTCAAGGGCGAAACCTTGCGCGGGCTCCTCCTCACATCCTTTGGGTTCAGCGTGTTCGGTGTGAAAGGTGGGCAAGCCGCAACCGTTGCCTACCTCGTCGCAGCTCTTCTGGCCTTGCTGTCACTCGCCGGATTTGCGCACGCCTTCAAGACACCCAAGAGCGAAGCCTTTGCGCCACCCGAGCGCGCGACGGTGGGCGCCGCATGAGCATGCCGCTTTGATGCTCGGCCCGTTCGTGGCCTCCGCTAACGGGGCAAGGCCAACGGCTGGTGAGGGTCGCCGCGCCCGTGCTGCAGTATCGAGGCGGGCGGTCCGGTTGGCTCAGCGACTAATTCTGCGGCGGGACGGTTGAGTGATCGCTGAGGCATTCGGGACGGAGCCGCTAGTGCGCGTGGGCCGGTGCCGGGATCTGCCATGTGGCTGTCGTACCTCGCGGTTGTTGTGGGGTTAGTCGAAAGGTTCCGCCGTGCTGACCGGCGCGCACGGTCATGTTTTCGAATCCATTCCCGCACCGTGTCTCGTCGGTGTCGAGTCCGGCGCCGTCGTCGTTGACGCAAAGTTCGAGAGTGTCGTCGGTGCACGTGACCGTCACCGATACGAACGTGGCGCTTGCGTGGCGAGCAACGTTGGTGAGGCACTCCCTGAGAACCGCTTGGAGGTCGAGATGTGCAGGTTGCCATCGGTCGTCGTCGATGTGTTCGTCAATGTGCACAATTGGGTGTTGCGCGAACATTCGGCTGGCTTCTTCAGTGATCGTCAGCAGTGTGTGGCGAGCGCCGGTTCTTTCATCCGTCGAGCGTGATGGACCTGACGCAAAGATGGCGGTTCGGAGTTGTCGAATTGCGCCGTCGATCTCGTCGACTGCGTCGTTCAATCGCTCGGCGACAATCGGGTCTCCGGAACGCGACGCTGTCGACAAGAGCGCCAAACCGGTCGCGAAGAGTTGTTGAATCACGGTGTCGTGAAGGTCGCGGGCGACGCGCTGGCGCTCGGTTGTCAGCGATGCTGATTCGCGAGCGTCGGCATTGGCTTCTTCGGTCGCAAGTCGCACCGACGCGTCAGCCCAGCGAACGAGGACGAGGTCATGGTCGGTGCGAAGCGGTTGTATTTCCGTGTCGATCGGCAGGGTCGATCCATCGGAGCGCGTGATGACTTTGTGAAGCCGCAATACAGCGCCTTGTTCGAGTTTGGCGATTTCGGCGAGAACGAAGAGGCGCTCTGCTGATCCGACGAGCGAGGGGAACGCGCCCGGTGGAGTTCCAGCGACAGCATCGTCACTTTCGCCATACATCGCTGCGTATCGATCGTTCGCGAAGCGGATGACTGGTTCGTGACCTGAAAGGTCGAAGATCGCAATGCCTTCGTCAGACTCGTTTATCGCGGCGCGTACTAACGCGGCTTCAAGCTGAGCAGCGACAACCGCGGATACGTCAACCAAGCTGACAAGCACGTCATCGACGAGCCGGCGCGGACCCGTCCTCGGCACGATGTGAAGGCGCGCTACATCAGGTTCGTCGGTCTCGGTAGCGCCAGACTGCATGGCCGTGTCTATACCCGGGCAATAAGAATCCTAAACGTGCGCCGGTGGCGCTCTTGCTGCAGGGCGACAACCTGGGCGGTGTCGTCCCTTGAGCGGTCCAGGCCATAAGTTTCTCGAGTGAACTTGAAGGGTAGGAGTCCTCCACCCGGCCCCAATCATGCGCTAGTCAATAGTTATCGCCGCTCTCGCGTCCACCGTTGGTGGCATGGGTCTCGGCACCATCCTGACCGTCCCGAACCTCGCCTCCGCCGCAACAACCGACACGACGGTCGCCTCCCCCCCGACAACCTCGGCAGCTAAAGCTTCGACGAAGGCGACCGATGGCACCGCCAAGACCAAGGGTTCTGGTGTCTAGTCCGGCCAGAACGCCGCAGCGGCCAAGGCGCTTGGCATCACCGAAGCCGAACTAAAGACCGCGGTGCAGGGTGGTAAGACCATCGCCCAAGTTGCTACCGATAGGGGCGTAGCGGTCGACAAAGTCATCACTGCCATGGTCGATGACATGAAAGCAAAGGTGGCGGCGGCACTGACTGCCGGCACGATCACCCAGGCCAAAGCTGACGAAGAGTTGGCCGATGAGCCGAAGGAAACGACCGACAAGGTCAACAACGTGAACAAGGGCCGCGGCGGCAAGGGCAGCCACGGTGCTGGTGTGGAGAGCGGCCAGAATGCTGTCGCCGCAAAGATCCTCAGCATGACCGACGCGGAACTGAAGACCGCCCTCGAGGTGTACATCGGCTATCTGCGCCGCAAACTCGAGGACGTTGAGGGCACCCGCGTGATCCACACCGTCCGCGGCGTCGGATACGTCCTACGGGAAAACGCACCGTGACCCTACGAACCCGGCTCACCCTCGCCGCCACGATTGCCGCCGCGGTCGCCGCGCTCGGTGTCGCGCTTATCGGTATCACCTGCAGCCGCCACCAACTCCGCACCGAAGTGGATGCCGGTCTGCGTCGTGAGGTCGCCCGGCTCGATTTCCAACGGCTCATCGGGAACCCCAAAGTTGGTCGCAAGGGTGGCGGAGCGCCCGACCGAGGGGGCAACCTGGCCGTTCGGGCCGAACAACACGGCGGCACGTTTCGTCTCGACCAGGGCGAACCGAACGGAACCACCGCCACCTGGTCCATCCCCGTCCCGGTCCCGGCCCAATGATGCGGGACGCGGTCGCCAGATTTGGTT
>JANMCE010000372.1:0-22219 GCA_031360915.1 Actinomycetes bacterium
ATGTCAGGGCTGCTTCTGGATCGGCACCGAACTCGATCCTGGCGGTCAGTTCACGAAGAAACCCGCTGACCGTCCCGATCCGGCGGGCGGCGAGTAGTGCGCGCCATTCGTCTTCGCCGGGTTCGGGGACGAGTTCATCAATCGTGACGACCGCAGCAGTCAGCTCACCGCGCGACACGACCGTCTCGATCTCGGTCATCACCTCTTCCAAGGTAGGGCGAACGGGCTGATCGGCGCTGGCCAACAGCACCCTGACCGCGGTAGCCAGCGATGAAGCCGCGCCGGTCATCCGGCTGTGCTCGCGGATCACGCCTTTGTCGGCTGACCGGACTGCGTTACCGACCAGTTCGTTGGCCACGAGCTCATCGAGTAGTTCCAACGCGTCGTCGGTCGCTCGGCGCCTCAGATAGCGGACCGACGCCACCAAAATGGCGTGACGGCGAGCGGGCGGATGCCGTTTCAGTAAACCTGTTTTGCCTGCCAACCCGTAGCGGGCCAGTTCAACAACACGACGTTCCGGGACCACGTCAAGCCCAACACCACACGGCAAAGCATCGATCTCGCTGATCCGGTCCAACGCTTTGAGCATCGATGGACCCGACACCGTGACCGGCCCTTTGCGTAACCGTTCAAGATCGCAGACCCGCCCGCCATCTCGCACCACCAGCATGGCGTCCAACCCAAGACAGTCAGCCTCGCTCAACAAGCCGGTAAGGGTGTCCCACAATCGGGCAGTCGTCTCGTCACGAACCCGGGCGACCAGCCGAGCCAACACCGAAACGCCAGGCAAGACCACGTTGCGGGTGCGTAACCACGCGACCGCGTCCACGAACAATGCAGTCGGCCCGTCGCCAGTCGTCCATGCCGCCGCGCGCACCCACGTTTCGAGTTCGTCACGAGCCTCACCGAACTCGACCAGCCCCAAGACCCGACGAATCTCCCAGACATGCTCCAACCTGGTCTTCGAGCGTTCGCCATACCGCTTCAAACACGACGGATCCCGAACGTTGAGCTGAACGGCCAAATAGTCGACAACGACCCGCGGCACATCGGCCAGGTCCGTTAGGAACGTGCCCAAAAAGCGTGCCGTGACCAGCTGCACCGCGTAGCCCAACCGATTGTGATCACCCCTATGGCCAGCGACCAGCTCCCGGTCGTCATCGGCCAGAAAGAACCAGCGATCCAGGTCCGGTCGCGTCAACACACCCGGAAACCGGCCATATCCAGCCGCTTCGTCATCGCTCAAAAACTCGACCGGCACAACCAAGCACGCTACGCCCCAACCACCCCACCCAAGTCACAGCAGCCGACCGGGCTTAACGCCGGATCCTGTTCCAATGTTCCTCGCACCCCATGCCGTTCGGCGTAACTCGGGATCGAGCGCTGGTTCCGTTCCAGGTAGCGGTGCAGCTCATCGACGAGCTTGGTCGCTTTCATCTGAGCTTCGTTCGGGGCGCAGCCCTGAAGGCCGCATGCGGTGTAGGAGAGAAGGTCGAGAGCGTCGTGGATGTTGCCATGCCAGACATGCCATTTCGCTCGGCCGATATCACGTCGTAGCTCGACCTCGAGTTTCACGATGTCGTCGGGATCGTCGTCGAACTCTGGGTCGGCCTCCAGGCCGTGCATCGTGTTGGCCAGGACGGTGAACCGCATCGCGATGTGGAACCAGTCGAGCACGTACTCACAGGTAGGGTTCATCCTCTCGGTCCATGTGGCGAGATCGGTCGCACCGTCGGACAGGAACGTGACCAACTGGTTTGCTTGCAAACCTTGAGCGGTCAGGGTGTCTCGGATCCGTCGGCGTGGTCGGGTGTCGATGTTGGGGACGAACCCGAACCGTCTGACTTGGCCGTCGTGTCGGGTCACGGTCCCGCACACAGCTTGGAACCATCCGTCGCGCCGCGACGTCTGCGCACTGGAATGCACATACCCGCCATCGATGTTCACGACGAGCGGCATATCTGGTTTCGGTAATGCTCGAAGAGCGTGACCGGAGCCGTCCATGTATGCGTACTCGTCGCCGCTGTCGAGCTCGGCATCAAGACGGGCACCTATGCGATGCACATGCCGGCGAGCTTCGTTCCCGTGCACGACCCGGCCGACCGGCAACAGCTCACCAAGGAGTTTCCCGGCGGCTGAAAAAGCCATGTGAGCAGCCAGTTTGGCTCCGACCAGTCCAAGCTCCGGCGTGAAACGCTCCGGAAGAAGCTTCGCCAGTGGCGTGAACGCCGCCGCTTCTCGTTACAGCAAATGCACGTCCACCATCTTGGGTTCGGCATCGTGACCGCCCCATACAAGCTGCGGACCTGAAGATGGCGAGTGTCCTTATGCGCGAACCGTCTGCCACACTCCCCGCAATGCTCAACGTTTGATAACGCGTCCGCGCAGTGCTCGGTTGCGACGACGTTCTGGACACCGGCGAGAAGACCCTTTGCTTCTTCGATCGTGAGGCCGAGCGTTGCTGGGGACAACACGTCGCGCTCGATCACTGCGATGTCGATGACGTCGCTCTGGCTGTCGGTGTCGGGTTCTATCCGGACTTGGACAATGAAACGCATGCAGGGACCCCCAACGTAAGAAGCCGCCCGTTCACCCCAGCTTTATCGAACCGATACCGCAACACCCAAAGCGACAGCGCTTCGAGCCGGTAGAGCAGATCGAAAGGATCAACCGGCTGCCCGTACTCGTCGACGTGGTCACGGGCCTGCATCAGGCACTCGGCGTACTCCGACAGGCTATGAGCGTTCTCCCACGCCCGGAACCCGTCATGACCGCCACACCATTCCGGTGGCCCAGCACGCCGGCCGGACAAACACGAGATCCTCGACCCAGGCTCAGTTGTGACGGCTTCAACCCGGATATCGACCACCCAGCCAGCGAAGAAATCGTACGCCCAACAGAACCTCTCACCAACCCGCAGACCGAGGCTGTCGAGTGTCACTTTGCGGGAATCCTCGGCATCAACAGCCCAGTCAGTCGAGTAGCCGACAGCTCGGATCGTGAACTCGTGCAGACGCTCACCGGACCAGCCGAACAAGATCAACATCGCATCGCTCAGCACAGTCAGCGTCGCAGCGGCAGGGACTTCGATAGTGCGCACGATCAGAGGGCTCACGCCACGCAACACCAACCGAAGACGGACCACGACCCGATCATGCCAACCCCGTCAACCTCCCCCGATTTGTAACGGTCTCCGTCGCGTTCGCAGTTCGGGGTCGCGACCCGACCGTCCAGCACGGGAGGCGCCTACGTCCGCGGCGTCGCCCCGAGTTGGTTCCCTATGGAGCCTTGTAGGTCAAAGGGGTTTGCTCGGCGGCACGGCAGTTATCGCTGGCGCAGTGCTGTAGCTCAGCGAGTCGTTGGTGCAGCTCGTCGAGCAGCGAACCAGGTGCGTGGGTTGCGATGTTGTCGAGTTCATCGGGGTCGATGGTGAGGTCGTAAAGTTCTTGTGCGCCATCGACGTACTCGACGTAGGTGTAGCGCGCGGTCCTTAGGCCTTGGAACTCTGGGATCGTGACCTTGGCCGAGCTCGACCCCTTGGGCTTCTTGTCGGCCGACTTCTTCTTGTCGGTCGAAGTTGGCGTGGTTGTGTCGACTGGCAAGCCGGCCTGGTCGGGATCGTCGGGTTCGAGTTGGGTGGCACCGGTGCGGTCCTCAGCGCTCGATGTACTTGACCAGTGTTCGAGAAGGAACACTTGGCGCCAGTCCGCCGGTGAAGTGAGCGTTACTGCGGTTTGAGGCATCGAGAACGTCGCAACCAGCGACCGGCCATCGGTCTTGTTAGCCATGGTGGCGTTGGCGAGTTGCGCAACGGTCGGTGCAATGTCGACGTTGCCGGCTATAGCTGCCGTATGGGTTCCAGCAGCTATTCCGGGGCCGCGGATCAGGAGGGGAAGGTGGATATCGGTTTCGAACGCAGTTTGTTTCCCGGCGGGAAGGCGGTGCTGGCCCAGATGGAACCCGTTGTCAGAGGTAAAGATGATGTACGTATTGTCGAGTTGTCCGAGCAGCTTCAAGCGTTCGACCATCGTGCCGACGCTGCGGTCGACTGCCTGCAGTGACTGTGCCCGGAGGCGGTAAAGCCGGTCGATCGCGTCGACTTGTTTCTTGCTGAACTGACCGCGGCTTTGCACGAACTCGGGTTTATCGCTCACATCGGCCTCGTCGAACGACGCGTCGCGTGGTGCTTTCAGATCGGGGAACGCGTTTGCGTCCTGCGGCGCCGGTGTTGCGGGTTGGTGCGGCGCATAGACGGCGAGGTACGCGAAGAACGGTCGGCCTTCGGCTGCTGCAGCGGCCATAAACTCGGTGGTCTTTCGCACATACACGTCGGTGCCATAGTCGGCTGGCGTCTTTCCGTAGCTGACCTGCTGTCCGTTCTCATTCAGGGTGTAGTTGAACTCGCCGTAGGGCTTACCCGCGGACGAGCTGGCCCACGTGTCCCAACCGGGTGGTACGTAAGTCGGGCCGACGGTGTCCGGGTATCCATTCAAGTATTTGCCGAACAGCCCGGTTCGGTAGCCGACGTTGTGGAGCGCCGTAGCGATCGTGGCGTCTTCGAGCCCGGTTCCGTGTGCGGTCTCGAAACCACCGTTCGTCTTTTCGTTCGTAAGAACGCCGGTGTTGTGCGAGTACTGCCCGCGAAGGATCGACGTACGCGCCGGACAGCACAGCGTCACATTGTCGAAGTAGTCATCGAAACTCAGACCTTGCTCGCCTATCAGCGAACGAACCGTTGGCATGAACTGAAGGTCATCGAACCGCATGTCATCGGTGAGGACGAAAAGAACGTTCGGATGCGCGCCAGCGGTCACTGCGACACTTGCTGGCGACGACACCGATGGGATTCCTGAACTCTCTATTGCTGCCGCTGACGAAACGGAGGGCTTTGCACCCGCGTCGTGTCCCGAACCGGCGCACGCAGACGCGACAAGCGCGCTGGAGACGAGAACAGCGATAAGTGATCGGCGCATCGTGACCTCCTAAAACTCGATGATGACAAGCGCAAGAGTGGCCGAGAGATGTGATCAAACAGTGAGGGTGCCCGAGGTGAACGTGCCACGACAAGCGACGGGGTGATCGGAAGTCACCACGAACGCAAGCTCCTCAGCCGATTGCGGTGCCGGCGACTTTGCCGATACCGAAGGTGACTGTAGAGCGCCACGTTCCGTTGAGGATGGGCGGCGTGTCTGGCGACAGGTTGGGTGAGGATGTTGGTTTTGGGGGTGGGTCGGGCGCGGTGAGACTGGACGCGTAAGGACCCTCCCGCTTGTTCACCTTGGTCAGTGACGGGAGGGTCCTCGGGACGCCCGGAGGCGCTGGTGATCATCGTAGGAAACGATCGGCTGGAAGTCGAGAGCGAGTTGTTGGCGGGTGGGTTTAGTTGTCCGGATTGTTCGGGGGTGTTGCGCCCGTGGGGCTCGGCACGGCGGCGGGTGTTGCGCTGTGCTGGTGGTGAGCTATGGCGTCGTCCTCGTCGTGGCCGTTGCGTCGGTTGTGGCGGCACACATGTTTTGTTAGCTGAGGATTCGCTGGCCCGCCGCCGTGACGAGACGGTCGTGATCGGGGCAGCGCGGGTGATGAAAGTCGCTGGGCATGGCCATCGGCGCGCCGCCGACACGTTGGGTGTCCCGGAGGTGGTAGTCACCGGAAGCGTTTGACGCTGGCGGTGAGGTATAGGATTACGGGAGGATCGGAAATAGGGCTTCACCAGGCAAAACTTAGAATGACTTTACATAAGTATTGTTATGGGCGTTCGAATAAGACCAGCTCAGAAGCCCAATTTTCTTGCATGCGTATGAAAAGGAGACCGTTACAAATCGGGGGAGGTTCGGATTCCGCCGATTGCTTCGACACCTCTCGGCGGCGCTATCCCAGCGTCCGCCCCCGGAGGAGTCACCGGTTTCAGCATCACGATGCCAAGTCCATGGTGCGGCGGGCCGCTCATCCAGAGATGCCCTCCCCCGATTTGTAACGGTCTCCGACACGCCCGCCACCACCTCCTGCCCGATCGCCGAGTGCGAGCCCTCGACCGCGACAACGTCGGCACCATCATCGACCTCCACGACACGACCGGCGACGCCACCGTGCTCTTCATCGCTGATGACGGCACCCCGGCCATTCGCACGCTCGCCTGGAGCGACCTGAAGCCGATCGACCACCCCGAGCGCGTCGAGATCGCCCCGGACGCACAACGTTGGCTCGAGTTCGAGGCGAACAGGATCGAGCGGTCCGCCGATCTCTGGGCGACTGCGCTCGCCGACCACTCGATCGAGCCCGGCGAGGCAGGGCTGCTTCGGCGTGCGATCCAGACGCGGCGCGAGCTGCTCGCCCGCTAGATGCACGCCGACTCACCTGACTGGCTCACCTGGTGGGTCGGCACCCGACCCACCGACCCGGCCGGCGCCACCGTCTGGGACGACACCACCTCGGCGATCGCCACCTGGCGCGACCTTCACCACGTCGATCCAGCACAACCCGGACTCGGCACCCCACCTACCGACCCACACGAGTGCGAACAATGGCTCGACGCGATGGCCACGACGCTCGCTCGGCGGGCCTGGCTCAGCGACCGCGATCCGCACGTAACGCATACGACCTGTCCGACCCTCACCCCGGTCGAGATCCACGAGCGAATCAGCCAACTCGACCGGATCTTCGCCAACGCACCCACCGACCACAGCCGGATCATCGACGACCTCCTCGCCGGCCACCTCACGACACCCGATCTTCGTTCGGCCCTCACCGAGGCAAGGTCCGCGCAGACTGGCACGGTCGGACGCGGCGCGTGCCGAGGTTGCCAGCGACGAACATGTCAGCCGCTATCACGTCGGACAGGACGCCCGATTCAGCCGGCAACAGACGGCATCGTGGGTCGAGATCGCGCGCTTGCTGCGGCAGATATCGGCTGGACGAGGCGCCGCTCATCGACGCAACCGCGAGTTGAACACCGCAACGTCGGTGTCCGTCCACATCGGTGCCCAGATCTGCGTCACGTTGAACGCCCCGGAGCTGCACCAACTGGAGATCGCCTGGCAATTCCCGATCCGACCGTGACCGTCGCAGCCGCAGACTGGGCGTCCAGACCGCGCGGGCGGTGGCGGCAGATCGTGACCCTAGTCGCCTTACCGGCACCTGCGCCGCTGCAGCGGCATCAGGTGCCTGCAAACTTGCCTCGGCAGTCACCAAGACGCAGCGCTGTGGGCGTGCCATCAGCCGATCGGTTGTGGGTTTCGTTCTTCCGATCCTTCAATGGGCAGGTTGCTGGACCCGCGGCCGAGCAGTTCGCGGGCCCACACCCACAGGATGATGGCCCATACAACAACGGTGGTAACTCCGAAGGGGATGAAAAAACCGTACTCGCCGATGGCCTTGGCGTCGTCGAGGGACAGCCAGCCGACCAACGCCCCGGCCACGGCCCAGCCGACGTTGTACAGGGTCATCGACACGATGCCGATCCAGGTCAGTATGACCTTGCTGCGCTGGCGGATGCTGGCGTTGGCGATCAGCAGGAACGCCAAGGAACTAGCCAGCACCATGCTGAAACCGTGGCCGTGGAAGAACTTCAGTCGGCCCCACGCATCCTCGGCGATCGTGGCGGCCTTGGCCTCGTTGTCGGCGGTGGGGGCCGTTGCCCCTTGCTCGGCGCCCACGGAGTTGAGAACGCCAGGGTGGTCAAGCACTCGAGCGGCGATGTTTTCCTTGATCGGTTCCTCGAACCGGCCGTAGAGGCCGCCGATGGCGCCGAACAGGAAGAGCCCCAAGGCCAACCACACGATCGCGATCCCAAGCGGGAGCACCATCGGCCGGTTCGGGCTATCGTTTATATGCCCACTATCGGTCATAGCTTGCCTCCGGTGCAGTATCAACATGGCTTCGCTGCGTTACGTCCCAGGACCCTACAGTCGGAGGACGGCCAACGCAACGAATACCATTTCCGGAGTTGGGGGTATCCACTTAGCCGGCCTTGAGGGTCGGTAACGTTCGGCGTGTGACTTCCGTGGTCGGCGGGCTGCGCTACCCGGGCTCGGCGGGTGAGTTCGGGGCGTGGTTCGGGGCGTGGTTCGGGACCGACGCGGACTGTCTGGACTGCCTGGAGTGGCTGCGCTGGCCGGGTGGGTTCGTCTGCCTGGACTGTGGGCACCGGGTCGGCTGGCGGATGGCTGATGGACGGTTCCGTTGCGGTGGCTGCGATGGGCGCACGTCGGTGACGGCGGGGACGATCGTCGACAAGACGCGCACGCCGCTGACGGTGTGGTTCACCAAGGACTTCGGCCAAGAGCATGTCACGCTTGGCACTCACCTTGAGAAGCTCTGCCTGATCCGAGGTGGCATCGGGGGTCGAGCAGGATCGGTACAGCATTTGGCGTTTAGCATGATGGGCCGGTGCCATAGCGGGAGGATCAGTACAGAAATGCACGCCAGCGAGCGCTCGACTCCCCTGGCTCGGATCAAGGTTAGCGGCAGTGAACGACGAAACCGATTTCGACGTCGGGAGCGACGCAACCCTTCTGAGCAGGTCCGATGTGAGTAGATGGCGTGCTTAACGCCAAATGCTGTACCGATCCTGCTCAACCCCCGTGTCGCAGGGTCGATGATCTCGCGTTGGGCGGTGGAGGCGAACTCTTGCGTGGACTCGCATAGGAAGTCGGAGTCCTTGAGGACGTCGAGCAGAGCGAGCGTGCCCCACCGTCGTTGCACCTCAGCCTTGAGCTGATCGAGGCGCACTGGTTCCGGCAGAGCGCCCAGGCGCGGCACAGTGATCCACGGGTCACCGTGCCGGGTCACGATCCGCACGCCACCACACGAATCGTTGGCGAGCGCTTGATCAAAGCGAGTTACAGCGAGCCGCATTCGTTCGCGTAGGCCACTGATGAACTCGGCAGGATCGGTTGGTTGCCGCAACGATTCGTAGTGGACATCCTTGGTCGCTTCGAAATCCGCGGGTAGGTCATGGTCAGGGTCACGCCACCGGCGGGCATCATCGATGAACACCTCCCGGCGACGGATCGCGTCGCGAAGCGCGACAAGCACGCACAACTCATACGGAATCCGCTCAACACGCCCACGATCGTCGACGACCGCGGGCCGCCAGCTCCTCGGCACGACACCATCAAACGGAATGGGATCTGTGGCTTCGAAGTGACGAGACTTGCCAGTGGTCGACGCGTACCTTTTCAGCAGCTCGATCGCGTCGAGGACCGGCCGGTAGGCAGTGTTGTTCGACCGAAAGACAAGCGCGTTGAGCAACGAGGGAAGCATGCGCCGGTAGTACGACGAGTACGACGACCGCAACACCGTACGGACTCGGTCGTTGAAAACACGCTCCTCCGCCCGCGCTTCGCTGACGAGGTCGCGCAGAGTGCGTTCATCGACAATTGGATATACCGCAGAACGGATCGTGTCGTCGGGTCGAGCGACGGCAACCTCGGCGACCCGAAACAGAATCTGGTCCTTGCCACGGACACGACGCAGATCCGCGATCAGTTCACGTTCCACACGTCGATCCGCGTGCGTGTTGATCTTGTGTACCAACCCGAGGAGCAGATCAACCAACGCGTCGGTAATCTCGGCCTGACGCGACCAGCACAACGCGGCAACGAGCGTCACCCTGACCGGAAGAGGCGAGGCGAGAAAATCAGACCGGTACGACCTGGTCGCTCGTTGCCGCCACGCCTCAACAACTCGAGACGAGACGTGCTCGAACAGATCCACCGGGATGCTCAACTCGCGGACCGTGTTCAACTTGGTGATCTCACGCAGCAGCGTTTCGAGACCGAGCTGGCCCGGGTCGGTCTTCAGCTCGGCGATGAGCCCGGTTTCAGACGCTTCGTCGACGAGGCGTTCCAGCATCTCGACTCGGCGCGGTTCGAGACGCTCGATGGTGCGGGCGCAGAACGTCCTTTCGAACGATGCGCGACCAGCACCAACAATCCGGTCTGCTCGGCCGGGCGGCTCGATACGCAGTGCCCGGCAGTGGCCTGACAACGCGCTCAGCAGATGATCAGTGCGATGATCGATCGGGCACACTTCGGCAGCAAGCCACCCAGCGAGAGCGTCTTCATCATCGCGAGTACAAACACGGAAACCGAACGCATCCCGGATCTGCGAACGATGTGCTCGACCCGACCGTTCACCCCACCCGTAGCTGGCAAGCTCGCTAGCCTCGACACGAACCTGCCGTGCGACGAAGCCGATCACACGGTCGTCGAAATCCGATGGCCCGCTCGGGAACCGTGCCTCATGCTCGAAGAACTTCAACACCAACGCGAACCCGAGCCTCGTCGCGCCGGTCTTGTTCCCAACCAGTTCCCAATCCGCCGTGACCAACGTCCACCCCGCCACAAGCTCATCCAGCAAAGAATCATCACCCATGCCGCCGACGCTAGAAGCGCAACGACTCGTCAGCGAGGCGACCGATCCGAACCCTCGGGCCGGCACTCAGTACAGCACGGCCCGACACATCAAGAATTGGCCACCCACAGTGCTACCTTGCCGCCTGGGACACGGACGGGAGTACCGGGCCTTTGAGGGTGGCTCGACGGCCGGTCATGTGAGGAGTTTGGGTGGCCCGAAGCTGGCCCGGCGTGACGGAAGCTGCCGTTTCGGGACTCGACCACCGGTCAGTCGCGGAGGAACTCGCGAACGGCCTGAGTGGTGACCTCAGACTGCTCCACTTGCGGGATGTGTCCACAGTTCGGCACGAGCACGAGCTTGCTGCCCGAGATAGCGCGTGCAAACGCGTGGCCGTATGCCACGGGAAACAAGGCGTCCTGCTCGCCCCAGACGACGAGCGTGGGTGCGGTGATGCGGTGCAGGCGCTTGTGCAGACCGCGGTCGGGGATGGGCCACAGAAACTTGGCCGTGCAGCCGATGGCCCACACCAGGCCGACCGCGCCGTCGACGGCCATCTCCAAGTCGGGCGGAGGCGTGAACATGGCCTGCGCTCCGGCACAGCCAGGATCGTGGAACAGCATTGGCGGAATCTGCTCCGGTTTGCAGGCCATGAAGTCCATGGTCGCTGGTTGCTCTGGGAGCCAGAGGCCGGCGGCGTCGAGCAGCACCACCTTCGTGAATAGGTCGGGGAAACTCGATGCGAGTTCGGCGGCGATCATGCCGCCGAAGGATTGACCGATCACGACGGCGTGCGTCAGGCCGAGGGCGCGAACGACTTCCTCGTATGCAAGCACAACATCGAAGATGTCATCGACCTGGTGAATCGCCGACTCGTTTCCCGGCGTGGTGCCGGGGAACTCCGGCGCGTAGATGGTGTGATCGCGAGCCAGGTCGTCGAGAAACGGATCCCACGACATGCCCCCGGCCGGATGCAGATACAGGATCGGTGAACCGGTTCCTTTCACCTGCACGCGAACATCGATCTTGTTCTGCCACACCGTGACGGTGCGGTGCTGCAGGACGTCCGCAGCGGGCATGTACTCGGTGCTCACTTGGCCACCTCCGTCAGGAGTCCGGCCTGTCGTGGCGATGGTGTCTTTCCACCCAATCGAACGGGCCACCAGCGGTTGTCGTCGTCGTATTCGGACCACAGCGGACGCAGGTGCGGCGCGACGTCGCGGCAGAACAAGTCGATGTTGTGGCGGGTCAGGTCCGTCGGCATCGAGCCGAGCTGCAGGAACAGCGAAAGGTTGCCGACGCGGAAGGTCTTTGCAAGCAGTTCCAACCTTTCGCGCACGGTCGCCGCGCTGCCGGCGACGACGGCGCCGCTCTCGACGAGATGGCGATAGCTCGGCGGCCCGTCGGGTGGTGGCGGTGCCGTCATGATGAGTTGCTTGAGGGCCATCGGTGGGATGCCGCCCGGCATTGCCAAGCGATGCAGGCCGATGTTGCCGATCCCGTTGGCGAAGCTGTACTCGATGTGTTTCGCGTAGAGCCGTTCGGCCTCGGCATCGGTATCGGCTACAGCGACGAATTGTGCGTAGCCGGCACGATAGGGATTGTCATCGACACCAAGCTCGGCGGCGGTGTTCCAGAAGTGTTCGAACACCGGCTTTGCGATCTGCATTGGATCGCCATGGAACGCAACGAGGTTCAGACCGATGTCGCGCTTCAGTGTGAACAGCGTCGTGCTCGGCGTGCCGATGGTCGTGGTCGAGATTGGCGGATGCGGTGTCTGCAGCGGCCGCGGCCAGATGTTGACGCCGGGATATTGCGAGAACTTGCCATTCCACGCAAACATCTCGCGCGACATCCAGGCCTTGGTGATCAGCGCGAAGTTCTCGTCGTATCGCGCCCGGGTGTCAACGGGTACGACGCCGTTGTTGAAGTTCGCGTCGTAGGCGAGGCCCATCGGAAAGCCGGCAAGCAAACGGCCGCCGCTGATGTTGTCGAGCACTGCATACTCCTCAGCCACCCGCAACGGCTCTCGGGTCTTGCCGAGTGTGCGGCCGAGCACATGGATGCCCACTTCGAGACCTTCGACCTCGGTGGCGTACGCAAACGCCGCTGCGGTGAGATCGGGGTTGGGACTCATGTCGTAGTTCGCTTGCCCGTGCTCGGTGACGGCAACAGCGTCGAACCCGGCGCGGGCCGCGTGCATCATCTCGTCGAGCCCGTTGCGGAACGACGTGCGCACCTTGTCGGGCTCGGTGACCTCAAAGAACGGATTGGTCACGACGGACTCGCCGTAGCGCTCGGCGAAATCCGGCGGCAGATCCCGGTACGTGAACTGCTGTGTGTAGGTAAGCTTCATCGAACCTCCCAGACGCGAAACGGACTTTCCCCTCGTCCAGTCTTGCGCATTCCGCGAGCCCAAAATTCCACGACCCGAACGGGTCGGTGCCGGCGGTCAGGTCAGAGCCGCGCTACCGCTTTGTCAGCACTTCGCTATGGCCTCGGTCTCACACATCGGGCCGGTAGTTCATTGCCAACTCGGACGGGCCGCCGGCGACGCGGGCCGCAACTGGTCGAGAACTTTGGCCAGTTCCTGCAGTTGTCGAGCGTGCCTGTTGCCTTGTCGGTGAACACCCGAAAGCACCCGGCTGCTTTCAGAGCGTCGCGTTGAAGATCGGGGTTCTGATCGAACGTCGACACCCGCGCATAGCCAAGAAGATGACCCACTTTGCGACCGTATCAGAAACCTCAAATCGGTCCGTCGTGAGACGTTGGTTTCGCACACGGCTTCTGGCACACGATTCGGCGGCACGAAGAGCACCTCACCGAGGTGTCTCAGAAACGACCGATAACAAGACGCTGTGTCCGACCTAGCAGACGAGCCGTCACGCCCAACGTTCGGCCGACCGGCTAGGCTGACCGTTTGCCGTTCACACCCGGCGGGAGAGTTCGCCTTACAGCCAGTGAGGAGAACGCCGAAGGAGCAACCTCCCCGGAAACTCTCAGGCCAACGGACTGTCGGGTCAGGCAACGCTGGAAAGCAGTCGAACAGTTTCGGCTCACCGAAGGGGACAGCTCTGCGATGTTGCCGAGTGAAACTCTCAGGTTCATCGACAGCGGGGGAACTCACCTTCAGCCAAGGAGTTCCCATGACCCTTTCGTACGACCAGTTCGCCGATCGCCACATCGGTTCATCGCCTGAAGAAGTAGCCGAGATGTTGCACGTCGTCGGCGCCGTCACGATGGATGACTTCATTCGCCGGGTGGTTCCTGCATCCATCCGCCTGGACGAGCCGCTCAAGCTGCCCGATGCGCTCAGTGAGGTAGACGTCCTAAAACGGCTGCGAGAGCACGCCTCGAACAACACCGTGGTCACCTCGATGATCGGTATGGGCTACTACGGCACGGTCACTCCCCCGGTGCTGCTCCGCAATGTGCTGGAGAACCCGGCCTGGTATACGGCATACACGCCATATCAGCCGGAGATCTCCCAGGGACGCCTTGAAGCAATCCTCAACTTCCAAACCATGGTCTGTGATCTCACCGGTCTTGAGATAGCCAACGCCTCGCTCCTCGATGAAGCTACCGCTGCGGCCGAAGCCATGACGTTGGCTCACCGCGCCGGTAAGAGCAAGAGCGACACCTTCTTCGTTGATGTCGATACTCACCCTCAGACCATTGCGGTGCTCAGAACTCGTTCGGAACCAATCGGCATCGAACTGATCATCGGCAACCCCGACAGCGACCTCGACCCGTCGAGGGTGTTCGCTGCGCTGTTGTCGTATCCGGGTTCAACGGGCGAGGTACGTCCGCTTGCGCCGGTTATCTCCAGGCTCCACGATGCTGGCGCACTCGCCGTGGTCACCACCGACCTCCTCGCGCTGGTCTTACTCGAGTCACCCGGTGCGCTTGGCGCCGACATTGCTGTCGGCAGCACCCAACGCTTCGGCGTGCCCATGGCCTTCGGCGGGCCGCACGCAGCCTTTTTGTGCACCCGCGAGTCCTTTGCTCGATCTCTGCCCGGTCGCTTAGTGGGCGTTTCGAGCGATACTGCCGGACGCCCCGCACTTCGTCTTACGCTTCAGACGCGCGAGCAACACATTCGGCGTGAGAAGGCCACCAGCAACATCTGTACCGCGCAGGTGCTCCTGGCAGTCATGGCCGGCATGTACGCCGTGTGGCACGGCCCCGTGGGTCTACGACGCATTGCCAGCCGGGTCCATGAGCTAACCAACGCCTTCGGCGCCAGCCTGCAACAGAGTGGCATTGAGGTTGTAAATCAGTCCTGGTTCGACACGCTCACGATTCGTGTCGATGATGCCCGCTCCATTGTGCACACGGCCGAACAAAGCGGATACAACCTTCGCTCTGTCGACGAACACACGGTCGCTGTCAGCTTCGACGAAACAACCACCCTGAACGACGTTCACGCACTTTGTGACTGCTTCGGTGCCAACCTTGCCAGCGAGGCCGCGAGCCCGCTCAGTGCGCAGGCCCGACGCGGTGACATCCTCGTCCATCCTGTGTTCCGTACGCATCAGAGTGAGCACGACATGCTGCGCTACCTACGTCGGCTGGCCGACAAGGATCTTTCACTCGACCGCACCATGATCCCGCTCGGGTCGTGCACAATGAAGCTCAACGCTACCACCGAGATGTTGCCCATCACTTGGCCCGAGTTTGCCAACATTCACCCCTTCGCACCAGCCACACAGACCTCCGGCTACCTCGCCATGATCACCGAACTCGAAGAATGGCTGGCCATCTGCACCGGGTACGACAGAGTGTCCTTCCAACCCAACGCCGGCAGCCAAGGCGAGTTCGCCGGCCTACTTGCCATCCGCCGGTACCACGTCAGCCGCAACGAGCCTCAGCGCACCGTCTGCCTCATCCCGTCCTCGGCGCACGGCACCAACGCCGCCAGCGCGGTCATGGCTGGCATGAATGTCGTGGTCGTCGCGTGTGATGAAGGAGGCAACGTCGATGTCACCGACCTGCGCACCAAGGTGGAAACGCACCGGGACCACCTAGCTGCTCTGATGATCACGTACCCGTCCACCCACGGCGTCTTTGAGACGGCCATCGGCGAGATATGCGACCTGATTCACGCGCACGGCGGCCAGGTCTATGTGGATGGTGCCAACCTGAACGCGCTGGTCGGTGTTGCGACGCCGGGCACGTTCGGTGCCGACGTCAGTCACCTTAACCTGCATAAGACGTTCTGCATCCCCCACGGCGGTGGCGGCCCCGGCGTCGGGCCAGTCGCCCTGCGCGATCATCTTGCACCATTCCTCCCCGGCAATCCGCTCAGCGAGAACGGTGCTGTCTCCGCTGCGCCGTACGGCTCGGCGGGTATCCTGCCGATCTCCTGGACCTATATCGCCATGATGGGAGCGGACGGTCTGCGCTCCGCAACAGCCCACGCCATCTTGCACGCCAACTACATCGCCCGCCGGCTGGATGAGTATTTCCCGGTGCTGTACACCGGTGCCAACGGCGACGTGGCCCACGAATGCATCATCGACATTCGCCCAACTACCAAGGCCACCGGCGTGACCGTCGACGACATCGCCAAGCGGCTCATCGACTACGGCTTTCACGCTCCCACCATGAGTTTCCCGGTCACGGGCACGCTCATGATCGAGCCGACCGAGAGCGAATCGAAGGTCGAAATCGACCGCTTCATCGACGCCATGATTTCCATCCATCGTGAGATTTCCAACGTGGCGGCTGGCCTGTGGCCGGCCGACGACAACCCGCTCTGCAACGCCCCGCACACAGCCGAGGTACTCATGGCCGATGAGTGGAGGCACCCGTACACTCGCAGTCTGGCCGCCTATCCGGTGCCCAGTCTTCGTGCCGCGAAGTATTTCCCACCGGTCGGCCGGGTCGATGGCGTCAAAGGCGACCGCAACCTGATCTGCACCTGCCTGCCCGTTGAGGCCTACGCCTAGCCCACGGCCCGACCCAGACCGTCAGTCAACGTGTTGATAGCGTCTCCCGCTCTTCAAGATTAGGCTGTGGGGCGGGTCGCGTTGGCTGTGGACCTCATAATTGCGGGCATGCGGCCGAACGGATTTCAGTGACGGGAAACGACAAGATCGACGGGCGATACATCAGCGCCTCGCGACTGCTTGCAGTCGTGATCGTTGTCGTCCTTGTTGCCGGAGGCGTAGTCGGTGCCTACTCAATATCTTCATTGTTCAATCGCGCGGCCAACAGCCAGACGGAGCGACAGCACGCCGCGGAACTCATCACGTCGGTTCGAACGATCGACGGACTCGAGTGGCGGGCCGCTGCGGGAGAAGACTTCGAACCACTGCGTGCTGAGGTAACCGCAGCGAAAGAGAAACTCGCTGATTTGCTCAGCCATCATCGCGGTCCCGAGTCTGATGAGCTGAAGCGTCAGGTCAGCGGCTATCTCCTCGCCATAGACCAAGAGTTCGCCGCCCTCCAGGTCGGCGATGCAGCGGAAGCGAAGCGAATCGACACAACTCTGGTAGATCCCGCCTTTGAGGAGGTGATCGCGAGTGCCTCGGCCTTCGCTGACGACCAACGTCGTGAGTCAGAACGAACGTTGCGCAACGTCCGACGTTTGCTGTGGACCGAGACGGCGCTCGTTGTCTCCCTACTGGGCTGCTTGCTTTGGTGGGTGCTGCAGCGGCGGGACCGAGCCCGATCACGCGAACTCATCTCGGCGAACAATCGTCGCTTTCGCTCGCTCGTCGAAAGTTCTGCCGACGTGATCACGACCGTCGACCGTGATGGCACGCTTTCGGTCGTCAGTCCCACCCTCGGTTCGCTCTCCCGATTCGCCCTGTCACCCAACCCGGCTGCCATGAGTGATCTTCTTCCCTTGCCACTCCTCGACGAGTGGACCGCGGCGGATTGTCATTTGCGGGAAACCACAACCCCGCAGTCAATCGAAGTGCTGCTCGCCGACGCTGAGGGACTATCAGCCAGCTTTCAGGCGAAGGGCACCAGCCTCGTAACCGACTCGCGAGTCACCGTTTGGGCTTGGAGCGACATCACCGAACGCAAGGACCTCGAACGGGAGTTGGTCTATCAGGCATTTCATGACCTCCTCACCGGACTTGCCAATCGCGCCCGGTTCGAAGATCAAACCACGCTGGCTCTTGCCCGGGGAACTCGACTAGGCCACCCCGTTTCCATCATGTTCTGCGACCTCGACGACTTCAAGACCGTCAACGACACGCTCGGCCACGCGGCGGGTGATGAGCTGCTGGTCGCCGTCGCTGACCGACTGGCCAACTCGCTCAGGGCGGTCGACCTCATAGCCCGCTTCGGAGGCGACGAATTCGTCGTGCTCCTGGAGGATCATGACGCTGAGGCAGCAGCGAAAGCGGCGCAACGCATGATGGCTGCACTCTCACGCGAGATCACCCTTCGGGAGCGGAAGATATTTCCTTCGATGAGCGTAGGCATTTCCACCAGTCTCGGCGGTGGATCCGCCGAGGAGCTCCTTCGCAGCGCTGATACCGCGCTCTATGTCGCCAAACGCACCGGCAAGAACCGCATCGCGACCTTTCACACCGACATGCACACGGGCGCAAGTGCGTCGCTTGAGGGTCGGTCCGATCTTTCGAACGCCATGAAGGACGGGGAGTTGTCGCTGCACTATCAGCCCACGCTCGATCTCTCCAGCGGCCGCGTCACCGGCGTCGAGGCGTTGGTCCGCTGGCATCACCCCACCCGCGGTCTGATCTCGCCGAACAGCTTCGTACCGTTGGCAGAAGCAACCGGCCAGATCATCTCCATTGGTCGATGGCTGCTGCGGGAGGCCTGCCAGACCGCTGCCTCCCTCCAGACGAGTGCCCGTGAGCCGCTCTCGATCCATGTCAACATCTCACCTCGGCAGCTTCACGATCCAACCCTTGTCGCTCATGTCGAGCACGTGCTGTTCGAGACCGGTCTTGCCCCCAATCTGTTGGTGCTGGAAGTGACTGAAGGCGTACTGCTGGACGATGCCGCAGCAGTGCAGCGACTGCATCAGTTACGTGCTCTTGGTCTGCGGGTCGCCATCGATGACTTCGGAACCGGCTACACGTCGATCCACTACCTCCAACAGCTGCCAACGGACATTCTGAAGATCGATCGGTCCTTCGTCAGTGGAAACGCTATTGCAGCGTCCGAGCGGGTTGCACTGGTTGGTGCCATCATCAGCCTCGCCAAGGCTTTCGGTCTGCGCACCGTCGCCGAAGGTATCGAAACCGAGGAGCAGGCGAGAGAACTCCGCGAGATGGGATGCGACGCCGGTCAGGGCTTCCTCTGGTCACGGGCGGTCCCGAAAGCCGACCTGCCAGCGCTACTTCACGAGCTTGCCCGGCTGGCCGAGCGAGATGGACTATCGGCCGCAGCTCGAACGGGTCAGTAGCAGCGCTCCGGGGCGGCGCAACCGGCCCGATCAGCGCTTTACGAACGGCGGCTTTACAACGATGCCGTCGAGCAGGGTACCGCGCACATCAACCTGCACCGCTGCGCCGATCGATACCGACGGCGGCAAGAACGCTAGAGCAACACCGTGCTCGAGGACGGGTGAGAAATTGCCACTGGTGACCACGCCGCAGGCAATACCATCGACAAGCACCGACGCATCGGCTCGCGCTGGCCTACGACCCTCCGTGGTGATACCCCGCAGCAGGCGTTGCACTCCGGAGGCCCGTTCCGCAACGAGTGCGGCCTTGCCACGGAAGGTCGGCTTGTTCCAAGCCACGACCCAGCCGAGCCCGGCTTGAAGCGGGGTGATCTCGGGGCCGAGCTCGTGTCCGTGGAGCGGCAGCCCGGCCTCAAGACGCAACGTGTCCCGAGCACCGAGTCCGGCCGGCACGACACCGGCGCCCATGACCGCATCCCAGAACGCCACAGCAGCATCGGACGGAACCGCGACCTCGATGCCGTCTTCTCCGGTGTAACCCGTTCCGGCGGCAACGCACGTCACCCCATGCCACTCAAACTCGACCACGCCGAATCGAGGCACCGCAGCCGCTTCGGCCGACACCGCCGCAACGCATGAGCGCGCGGTCGGACCCTGTATGGCCAGCACGGCACGAGTGGCTGTCACATCCACTCCCCCGATGGCGCCCACGACGCGGTCGGTGTTCGAAGCGTTCGGCATGACATCGAACCGGTCGTGCGTCACCCACCACACGATGATGTCGTCCTCTACACCACCGCGCTCATTCAACAGATGGGTGTACTGAGCCCGACCCGGCGCAATCTTGGCGAGGTCGTTCGTGAACGCAGCCTGCAGCGAAGCCAACGCGTCCGCGCCAGTGACGCGCACCGTGCCCAAATGGCTGACATCGAACATGGCTGCCGCATTTCGGCAGGCAAGGTGCTCGGCCACCGTGCCGGATGGGTACGCCACTGGCATATCCCACCCGCCGAAGTCGACGAGCTTGGCGCCGAGCGCTACGTGGGTGTCGTGAAGTGGGCTCTGCCGAGCAACGGTCATTCGCCGACGGCGCGCGGCAGCAGATCCGTTCCGTTCGTCTTGGCCAGCACACGTCGATCGAGCTCGATAAGGGCGGCGTCGATCTCCTGCTTTACGTTGGCAAGCGGCAGGATGTTCAGCACGCCCTGACCATTGCGCACGACATCGATCAACTGGTCACCTTCACACAAGACAACTTGCGTGCCGCAGATCACCAGGTGGGCCGATGCGATGTCTCGATCAGGCTCGGCGCGCAGGAAGCGGAATGCCTCACGGACCGACTCAAGCTTAATGCCGGAGTCAAGCAGGCTCTTGATCATGCGGAGTTCCAACAGGTCACGATACGAGTACATGCGACGGCTTCCACTGCCGGTTGCCTCGGCCAGCGCCGGCTTCACCAGGTCGGTGCGCGCCCAGTAATCAAGCTGGCGATAGGTGATGCCGACGACCTGCGCTGTCTTGGTCCCGCTGTAGCCCTGATCCACGAGTCGCTCCCTGCGTCACACCGGCGTAGTTACGCGGGTGTCATCAGCGTAGAGACGCAGCGCGCGGCAGTCAAGCACCTCAGCGCGCGGGCGTTCGCATCTTGAGGATTCCTGGGGAATTCAGGGGGCGAAATCGTCGGGGCTGACGTTTTCGATAAAGGCCTGAAACTCCTCGAACAATTCCTCGGGCGCATCATTGGACGGCTCCGGAATCTGGCCGGCGGCGTCGAGAACCGACTCGGCAACCTGAATCGGGCACCCCACGCGGGCGGCAAGCGCAATGGAATCAGAGGGCCGGGCCGAAATGACGTGCGGCGCTCCCCCGACCTCCAGGTGGAGTTCGGCGTAAAAGGTGTGGTCTTGATAGTCGTTGACGTGCACCATGCGCAGCGTGCCGCCAAGCTCCTCAATGACCGACTGCAGAAGATCATGCGTGAGTGGTCGCGGCGTTGAAATCTTTTCGAGCGCAAGGCTGATGGCTTCGGCCTCCGCTGCGCCGATACCGATGGGGAGGACGCGATGTTGCCCGTCGCGCTCCTGCAGCAGCAGCACATGGATACGGGCGGTGGGTTCCAGCTTCACGCCCAGCAGATCGACAGCCTTCACGTGATCACGCTACCCCTCCCGAGCCACCGGTGTACGGGCGCAGAGAGCGGCGTAGAAGGGCGGCACGCATCTGCTGGCCCAGATCGGAGAGGGCGTCGAGACGACGTTGGGCTTCGACCCGCGCCTGTGGGTTTCGTTGCTTGATGAGCGGTGTTGCTACCTGCTCGAACAAGCCCGCCTCACGGTCGACCGTGGTGCGGTACATCCGCAGGTGACGCGGCTCCAAACCTTGAGCCACGAACCCGGCGACAAGCTTGGTGACGAGCAGCGCGTCCTCGTCATAAATACGGTCGCGACCGAGCGTGGTTCCTTCGATCAGACCGAACGATTCAATCTCGCGGAGCTGGCTTTCAGTGAGACCGGCGGCCGTTGCCAGCTCGGCGAAACTCATGCTGATGCCGCTCTCCAGCGAGACCGACGGAGGACTCACAGCTGGCCCAGCAACGGTCTTTGGTTGCATCCATAGCGGCACCCGATCAGGAAAGGCTTCGGTGATCGCTCCAGCAGCCGACGGAGCACTAACCGGCCCAGGGGCCACCGCCGATACGACGGGCTCAGCCGTGGTCGGCAGGGCCGTGTCAGCAGTGATCAAGGGAACGGGTTCGGTGATGTCAGCACGCGTCGGGAGCGAGCCGATGTCGTTGCGACTCAAACGGTCTTTGATGACTTTGAGCGGCAGGTACGCATCCTTCTGCGAGCGAAGAATGAACCGCAGCCGTTCCACATCACGCGCGTAGAACTTGCGATACCCCGACGCCGTGCGCTCGGGGTCGATCAGCCCCTGGCTCTCAAGGAACCGGATCTTGGAAATGGTGATCTCGGGGAACTCGTCTTGCACCTCGGCCAGCACTTCACCAATAGAGCGATACCCGCGTTCACTGACGTCGAGGCCGCCGCTCATGGGACGCTCGTCGACGTGAGAAAGACCAGCTTGAATTTGCCAACCTGAAGCTCGTCCCCGTTCACCATTTGGGCGTCACCGTCGATGCGGGCTTGGTTCAGGTAGGTGCCGTTGAGCGAGCCGGCGTCGCGCACGATGAAGCTGTCGCCGCGTCGTTCAACTTCGACGTGATTGCGCGATACGGTGATGTCGTCGAGATACACATCGGACTCTGGCCGTCGACCCAGCTTGGTGACGGTCGGATTCAGGCGCACGCGTAGCCCGGCCTGCGGTCCGGACCGCACTAGCAACACCCCGGTGTCACGCGGAAGATCGGCCAGGTTGATGCGAACATCGTCATCTGAACTCTCCGAATCCTGCAGCGGATCCGACGGGTGGAACACAATGGTGCGATCGTCGCGGGTGATGTCCAGCGTGGCGCCG
>JANMCE010000373.1:0-4667 GCA_031360915.1 Actinomycetes bacterium
CGCCGGCGTGTGGACCCTAGTGGTCGTGCCGTTGACCGATCTCGGCAACCCAGCGCAGATCGCTCGCGTCAACCTCACCGACGGCAAAGGCGCCGCGCAACCCACCTACTACATCGACGACCTTCGCATCTCGTAACCAAAGGGTTGTAACCGTCAGGTCGAAGCTCAGACCTGCCGGCCGTCGAAGTCCTCCAACGAAGTGCGCACCCGTTTGACCCAGCGCTGCGTAGTGATCCACCGATACCGGGCCCAATCCCCCGGGTGGGGATGGCTCAATCCGCACCGTCACCGTCATCCGCGCGTTACGACGATCTATTCGCGCGTTACGCCCCTTCACCCGGCCTGATCACCCAATTCGGGTCTATCGCGCGAATGGATGGGCAGCAACGCGCGATCGCCCGAGAAAAGTCGGCTCTTCGCGGATGGATGGTGCCGCCGGGAGTCTTCGAACGGCTAACCGGCCGACTCCTTCATAGCCACCGTTCCCTTTGGGCAGAATCAATCCCGGCCTTGCACGACGTGCTCCCTTGATCGACCGCGGCGCAGCGGGGCTCGGTCGAGCGGTGAAACGATGGGGTGATGGAACTCTCCGACTTCTTGTCGTCGCCGTATCCGCTGAGCCGACCACCGATGATTGGGTGCAACGGGGCGGTGGCGACGTCACAACCGTTGGCGGCGCAAGCCGGAATGACCATGCTGCAAAAGGGCGGCAACGCCGTGGATGCGGCGATCGCGTTGACGGTGGTGGAGCCCACGTCGAACGGCATTGGGTCCGACGCGTTCGCATTGGTGTGGGCGGACAGTCAGTTGCACGGCATGAATGCTTCGGGAAGGGCACCGGCCGGGCTCACCATTCATGTCTGCCGAGAAGCGGGTCACGAGGAGATGCCCGACCTCGGTTGGCTCCCGGTAACGGTTCCTGGCGCCGTGTCTTCGTGGGCCGAAGTGCACGGTCGCTTCGGCCGGCTGCCGTTCGCTGCGCTGTTTGCGCCGGCGATTCATTTGGCCGAGCATGGGTTCCCCGTCAGCCCGGTGGTCGCTCGATTCTGGCGCGCGGCCGCTCGCTCCTACCGGAAGGCCTCGCTGCCCGAACTCGACACCTGGTTTGCCACATTCACGAACGAAGGAAAGACACCACGGGTTGGTGAAATTGTTCGGCTTCCTGACCATGCAACGACACTGCGCAAGATTGCCGCGTCGGGCGGCCGATCGTTCTACGAAGGCGAGCTGGCAGAGCTGATCGACGCGCACGCAAGGTCAACGGGCGGGGTGCTGCGCGGTGAGGACTTCGCGGCGCATCGCTGCGACTGGGTTGACCCCATCTCCACCAACTATCGGGGCTTCGATGTGTGGGAGATCCCGCCGAATGGTCAGGGCATTACCGCGCTCATGGCGTTGAACATTCTGGACGGATTCGACCTGAGCGGGCCAGTTGAGACGGGTACGTCTTGGCACCTCCAGATCGAAGCACTCAAGCTGGCCTTCGCCGACGCGTTAGCTTATGTGGCCGACCCCGACCACGCGGACGTGCCAGCGCGAGGGATGCTCGACAAAACCTACGCCGCCTCGCGCCGGGCATTGATAGGCGAAGGCGCCAGCGACCCAGTTCCGGGCGACCCACCTCGGGGAGGCACCGTGTACCTCTGCACAGCCGACGGCGAAGGGCAGATGGTGAGCTTCATCCAAAGTAACTACGCCGGGTTCGGCTCCGGCGTTGTGGTGCCCGGCACCGGTATTGCGCTGCAGAATCGAGGCGCGAACTTCTCACTCGTACCCGAGCATCCGAATGCGCTCGCACCGGGCAAGCGGCCCTATCACACCATCATTCCCGGCTTCCTGAGCCGTGACGGTGAGGCCATTGGACCCTTCGGGGTGATGGGCGGATTCATGCAACCGCAGGGTCACGTGCAGGTGATCGTTCGTACGATCGACCAGTTGTTGCATCCGCAAGCAACCCTTGACGCGCCTCGCTGGCGGTGGGACTCGGGCCGTAAGGTCGCAGTGGAGCCACGCACTCCGTTGGCCATCATTGAAGGGCTAACTGCACGTGGCCACGACATCCGCATTGAGGCCGAACCGTCGGCGTTCGGTCGAGGTCAGATCATCTGGAAGATCGGCAACGCGTTGGTCGCCGCCAGCGAGACCCGGGCCGACGGCCAAGCACTCGTCTGCTAAGGACGTGTCGCTCAAATGGCGTGGGAGTTGGGGCTCCGCGGCGTGGTCTAGATTGAGTTGGTGGTCACGGAGAGGACGACCAGGGCGCTCGACAACGCAGCATGGCCTGCGTTCGCAGACTTGGTGGGGCACTGCGACGCGTTTCCGAGTGGTTGCTGGTGCATGGCGTTCCACTCGGAGGGAGTCGCCAAAGGAGACGATCACGCCGCCGTCAACCGCGAGCGTAAACAGGCGCGGGTGGTCGCAGGGACAGCGCACGCTGCGCTCGTGTTAGAGGGCAACGTCTGTGTGGGCTGGTGTCAGTTCGGACCATCGGATGAGTTGCCGAGGATCAAGAGTCGAGCTGCCTACGAGCGGACACTCACGGCGCTGCCGGATTGGCGGATTGCATGCTGCTTCGTGGCCAAGGGTCACCGCCGCCAGGGTGTCGCGAAGGCTGCTCTGGGGGGCGCTCTTGATCTGATTTCCGGGCTCGGAGGTGGAAGGGTCGAGGGATATCCCGAGCCTGCTGGTTCGGTTCCAGCCGGGTTCTTGTTCAACGGGGCGTTGTCGACCTACGAGCAGCTTGGATTCACCCGGGATCGGATGATCGGCAAACATCGCTGGGTGGTCACCCGTTTCGTCGAACCGATCGGCCTGCGGTAGGCGCCGTATCAGGCAACTGCGTGAATCGCTAGTGTTTTGGATCGTTCGCACTTGGGTACGCGATCACGTACCGAAACCTGTCAGCACACGGAGAGCCCGAGAGGATCGACATGGCAAAGAACACAATTTGCGTCTGGTTCGACAAAGACGCCGAAGAAGCGGCGCTGTTCTACAGCAAGACCTTTCCCGACAGTGCTGTCGGCGCTGTGCACTACGCACCGAGTGACTTTCCCGACGGCAAGGCGGGTGATCCGCTCATCGTCGAATTCACCGTCGTCGGCATCCCCTGTGTCGGCCTGAACGGCGGCCCGGCGTTCAAGCAAACGGAGGCGTTCTCGTTCCAGATCACGACCACCGATCAGGACGAAACGGACCGCTACTGGAACGCAATCGTCGGCAACGACGGTGACGAAAGCCAGTGCGGTTGGTGCCGCGACAAGTGGGGAGTTTCGTGGCAGATCACGCCCGCCATCTTGCTCGATGCAATGAGTGCTGGCGGCGACAAGGCCAAGCGTGCATTTGAGGCCATGATGCCAATGACCAAGATCGACGTCGCCACCATCGAAAGTGCCCTGCGCGGCTGACTCTTCGAAGCGCACTCAGGCGCCGAGACCTGCCGACCGGCGCCCGGAACCAACCGTCGGATGCCATGCGCCCCGGCATCCGGAACGATGCGATGTCGGTCAGGCGATGGACGTTGGCTCGGACTGCTCCCACTCGCGCCGCAGGAGGCCGAAAATGATGCTGTCGCGATACTCGCCGTTTCGGAAATACATGCTCCGCAAGACACCTTCACGACGGAAACCAACACGCTCAAGTGCCCGCTGCCCGACGACGTTGCCTAGCTCCGTTCCCGCCTGAACGCGATGCACGGGCAAGACCGCGAACAGGTACTCGACGAGCGATCGCTGTGCACGGGTACCGATGCCGCGTCCGCGATGATCGGGCAGCAGGCAGATGCCAATCTCGGCGGCGCCCGTCCTTCCCACGGCACGCCAGTCGACCTCCCCTGCGTACTCGCCGCCAACCTCGACCACGAGCCGTCCAGTGCTGTCATTGATCAGCCCATCCTCCTTCCATTGCCGTTCAACGTCGCGTGCCGACATCGGTCGGTATCCGAACCACTGAAAGACACCGGCGGCATCGGCGTCGGTATAGAGCCTCATCAGCATCGATAGATCGGCCTCCTCGACCGGTCGAAGGCGAACAGCCGGCTGTCCGTTCATGGGTGACTTCGCGAGATCGGCCATGCGCGAAACCTATCCGCGCGTCACCCGTTGATTGCTCCTCGCCTGACCGGCAACCGCACACTTCATGGGAAGTGCCGTGTGATGTCCGCCCCGAAACACTCGACCCTCCCGCACGAAACGGGCAAGATGCGGCAGGTGAGAAGGTAAACGCAGTTCGCCTGTCATGACTCACGGAAGCTCAAACGGCGCGTCTCTCAGTACGAGCGCCCCGCATCGATCCGCTCAGTAAACGGCGATGTACAGGTGATCGGCGCCCGATAGCGACAGCGTGCAGGCTGCGCTATACAGCCACGATGTAGCGACCCTTGCCCTTGCCCTTGCCCGACTCACCCGACTGACCAGACATCGGACGTCAACCTCAGACTTCTCGAAAAGTCGCAAAGAAGCGGACACGAAACCGCTCCGGCGAACTGCTGCTCCCTCGCAGAGTCGACGTTGGGTATCCAAAACCCGGCGCAGCACTGCGACAGTCAGAGCCACTAGGTCGGGTAGGTGCGGCCTCGCCAGGTTCGCTCGGGTCGCAGCGTGGACTGGGTGAGGCGCAACGCCACCGGAATGTCGGCCAGCGGGGACAGCCAGTACGCCGGAGACGGTTGC
>JANMCE010000406.1:0-2050 GCA_031360915.1 Actinomycetes bacterium
CGCATCCTGATCTTCACCCACTTCGCATCGTGGGGACGCAAGCTCGCTGAGCATCTGACCAAGGTCACCAAAACCAAGGTTCAGTGCTACGACGGCAGTCTGGCCCGTGGAGCGCGAGACAACATGATCGATGACTTCCAACGCCTCAAGGGTCCTGGCGCACTCGTGCTTTCGTTGAAGGCCGGTGGCACTGGGTTGAACCTCACCGCGGCCAGCCATGTGGTGCTGTACGACCGCTGGTGGAACCCAGCCGTGGAAGATCAGGCTCGAGACCGCGCCTGGCGCATCGGCCAGACCAAGACGGTCATTTCGCACCGCCTGGTGTGCCCAGGCACCGTCGATGAACGGGTGGAAGAGGTGGTGGCCGGCAAGCGCCACATTGCCGACCTTGTCCTGCCGAAGTCGTCATCGCTGTCCGACCTCGATACCAATCAACTTCGCATGGCGCTCGGCCTCCGCCCCGAGGCCCTCCTCACCGAGGATTCCGTATGAGCCAGCAGCAACAGCGCCGAAAAACTAATGTTCGCCGCGGTCAGGTCACGCCGAAGGCACTCGATCTGTGGAAGCCCGTTCCGCAGCCGCCTGAGGTGGTCAAGATCCGCAATGTGCAGCACCCCGACTCTCTGCTCGGGTCGATCGGTGACCCTCCGCTCGGGATGAAAAGTGTGGTCGCCGGCCACTATCTGGCCACCGTCATCGAGCGGTCGGCCGGCGTGGCCCGAGCGCTTGCGTTGAGCGCAAACCTGCTGGAGACCTCCGAAGACGACTGACGTCACACCCAAATTCGGGGCGGCGACTCCCGAATCAGCGGTGCTCCCACTATCGTAGGTTTACTCATGCGACGTCGACCCTCACGACTGCTTCCGGCCCTTGGGCTTTTTGTCGCAACCGGTGCCAGCGTGGTGGTTGCGGGCAACTACTACGTGAACAGCGCACCCAACGCCGTGGCCACCGTGCCGGTTGGCAATGATGTGCTCGACGTGCCCGTTGACGACGGATCGAGCAACGGACCGCCGGAGAACTATCTGCTGATCGGTACCGACAGTAGGGATAACGCCGACAAGAACGATGTCGATTACGGGGGCATCATCAGCGGGAAGACCAACGCGGCATCGGCCGGCGGTATCGCTCGCTCTGACACCATGTTGGTGCTGCGTTATGACCCGAAAGCCAAACACGGCACGCTCATGTCCCTCCCACGCGACCTTCGGGTGCAGATCGCCGATACCGGCAAGCGCAACAAGATCAACTCGGCCATGGAGCGTGAGGACCCGGTCAAAGCGGTGGAGAACCTGGTCAAGACGGTCCAGAATCTGGGCATCCCAATTCAGCACTTCATCGTGGTCGACTTCAATGGTTTCAAAGAAGTGGTAGATGCCATAGGTGGCGTAAAGGTGCAGTTCATTCGCCCCACCCAGGACCTCAACACCGGGCTCGACATCCCCAAGGCTGAGTGCGTCACCATGAGCGGCGTGCAGTCGCGTGAGTACGTGCGCAGCCGATTCTTGAAGATCTTTGTGAACGGCAAGTGGCACACCGACGGTTCGTCCGACATCGGGCGCATGGCCCGGCAGCAGGACTTCCTGCAGCGGGCGCTCAACCAGTCGATCCTGAAGGTTGCATCTGACCCGCCGACCCTGAGCAAGCTTCTGGGTGCCGCGACGGGGAACATGAAGACCGATCCTGAGTTGAGGCTGACGAAATTCGCCGGTGGCCTGCGATCGATGTCGAAGGGCGCGCTCGACACCTACACGCTGCCCAATACGCCGAGTGGCGAAGACCTCGTGGTGGTCGACAAAGAGGCGGCGCCGTACTTTGCGTTCTTCCGTGGCGAATCACCAACGATCGAGCGGCCTGAAGCTCCCGCGGGTGCGCCGGCCTCCACCGCAAAGGGCGCCAAGCCCGCTTCCACGGCCCCTGCGGGTCCGGCCACAACGGCTGCACTCGACCCGCTGGCTGAGCCGTTTATTCCTGTCACCGACTGCTGACATCGAGTCCCTCGTGCACCCCGACTCGGCGTTCACAACCGGGTCACAGCAAACTGTTGGGG
>JANMCE010000428.1:0-4072 GCA_031360915.1 Actinomycetes bacterium
ATGTCAACAAGACGGCCGCCTTCACCAACACCCGCACCACCGGCACGCTGCTGGTGACCAAGACGGCGATCGGTGACAACGGTACGTTCCAGGTGAACGTCGATTGCGGCACCGGACACACCTTCAACGCCGCAATCTCGACCACCGGGGGTACGGGTACCGCAAGCTTTGGGCCCATTCCCGTTGGTGTTAGCTGTGCGGTAACAGAGGCGAAGCAGACCGGCTGGACACAGACGGGCGGACCAAAAGCGGCTGTCGTCATCGCTGCCGGGTCGAACCCTGTTGCGTTCACCAACGTGCGAGATACCGGTGACCTGGTGGTGACGAAGACGGCTATCGGCGGGACCGATACGTTCAGCTTCTCGATCGCATGTGGCGAGTCCGCGGTGACCCGATCGATCACCACCGGAGGTACTGGTTCGACATCGGTGGTGGGTATTCCGACGGGAACGTCCTGCACCGTCACCGAGACCGCGCCGCCGACGGGATGGTCGCTCACGTCAGTAACGGGGCCAGCTGAGGCGAGTGGTGCTTCGCTTACCTTCACCACTGCGGCAAGCGGAAATATTGTGGCCTTTGTCAACACGCGGGACTCTGGCACGGCGCGGATCACCAAGACCATCGACGGTGGATCAGGAACGTTTGCGTTCAGTGTTACCTGTGGCACCGGGGTGAAAGACGTCTCCGTCACGATAGTTGCACCAGCAACAAGTGCCTTTGTCGATGTCGCTGATCTGCCGACGGGTTCGTGCGTTGTGGAAGAGACGGCTCACCCGGTCGGATACAACGGCGCCGTTAGTCAGACCATCATCATCGCCAAGGGAGCTACGACGAACGTTGGCTTCCGAAACGACCGTCAGATCGACTTGGCGGTCCTAAAGGACAACACCGGTGCGTTTGTGACTGACAGCGGAGCGCTCTACACCATTGATGTCACGAACAACGGGCCTGCCAGCGAGACGCACGCTGTCGTCACCGATGTGGTGCCTGCTGGCCTCACGTTCGTCTCGGCCACCGGTACGGGCTGGTCCTGCACAACGGCCCTCCGGACCGTGACCTGTGTGAATGACAGCGTCGTGGCGGCCGGCGGTGTCTACCCGACCATCACCTTGGCGGTCACAATCACCGGTGCCGCGGGAACCCCCATCACCAACAAGGCCGTCGTTGCCGGCGACGGCATCGATATCGACCTCTCCAACAACGAGTCCTCGGTGACCCGTACGCCAACCGCCGTGACGGTGCTGGGCACGGTAGTCACGGCGCCATTGACCACCGTGGCTAGGCTCACCACCATTGCGCCGGTCGTATTGGCGGCGCAGCCCGTCACCCCTTCGGCCCTGCCGAAGACAGGAGCATCGAGCCGGGTGTTCCTAGCCTTGGCGTTGGGCCTGTTGGCATTCGGACTCGGCGCTATCGAGTTCACCAACGCCCGACAAATCCGACGCATCAAGTCAGCGAAGCGTCCCTAAATCGTCCACCCCGTGCCGGCGCCGACCTACCGCCCTAGGTCAGTGCGCCGGCACGGTCGGACGGTCGTTCGATCGCGTCGGTTGTAACCTTTTTGTAATGTAATGCGACTCTGCGGCGATACCTCCAAGGTGAGTTCTGGACGTCTACCGATCTTCGTTACCAGCCAGGGTGGGCGCCGAAATGCAGTGACCTGGGTCGCCCGGGGTGTCGGAAGCATGGCGGCCCTTTTCGCGTTCGCCATGGTCGCGTCATTCATCGGTGTGCCCGGCGTCCGCGGCGTGGGCCTTCCGTTTGCTTCAAGAACGTCGGCTGATTCGTCACCGTCGGTTGTCATGACCTCATCGTCCGAGTCGACCGCCTCGACCGCCTCGACTGCACCGGCCGTGATCACCCCCGCATCGCCTTCGGACACGGCGTTCGCTGTCGATGTCGTCCCGCTTGACCAGCCATTGGTCGGTGAAGTGTCGACGGTCGTGGCCGACCCGCCAGCCGATGACGCATCCCCGTCAGTTGTGCATGGGACAGTCCCCAACGCGCCCTTGGCGGCCAATGTGGCTAACAAACCAGTCGCGCCGACGCCTGTCGCCAGCGCGTCACCGACAACGATGGCGACAGTGGCGACGGTTTCCGTACCTAGAGCTCCAACCACCAACCCGCCACGCGCGGCCACGACGAGTCCGACGACGACTCCCATCGCAACCGCTGCGTCGAGCGTCGGACCGAAGGTGACCGCCCCGGGCCAAGTGGCCAAGTCGGGCAAGTCGGTTTCGCCATCGGTGACCGCACCCGGCCACGCGTGAAGCGAACCGCGCGGCCCACCCCGTCAGGGGAGCCGGTTGGTCATTGGACCCTTACGATCGTGCTCCTGGTCACCTGCGCGCTGGCGCTGTGCCTTCAGGGCTATGCGCGCCGGCAACTCGGTCACGCTGGCACGCAGCGCTCGGTCCGTGGCGAACCGGCCAGGCTTGATGTCGCCGGGTCCGTCATCGACTTCTCGGGTGTGCCGGTGGCAGCGGAGGCACATCCGCGTTCGGTCGCCCTCACCTTCGATGATGGCCCCGATCCCCGCTGGACTCCGGCGGTCCTCGATGTTCTGGCCAAGCACCGAGTTGTGGCCACGTTCTTCGTTGTCGGCAGCCGCGTGGCCGCGCACCCCGAGCTGGCCCGATCGATCCAGCAGGCCGGTCACGAACTCGGCACCCATACCTTCACCCACGTTGATATGACGACACTGCCCTGGTGGCAGCAACGGTTGCAGCTGTCCCTCACGCAGACGGTGATGGCCGGAGCAGTCGGCACCCGCCCCATCCTGTTTCGGCCGCCGTATTCATCCACACTTGACGCGTTGGACACGCAGGATGTGAAGACGTTTCGGCGCATCTCCGGCCAGGGGTATCTCATCCCGCTCTCCGACCTGGACAGCGAAGATTGGCGCAAGCCAGGGGTGGACGCAATCGTCGCCAATGCCACACCACTCGATGGCCAGGGTGCGGTCGTGTTGTTCCATGACGCCGGCGGCGATCGACAGGAAACCGTCGACGCGCTTGATCTGCTCATTACGCGGTTGCAGGCGCAGAACTATTCGTTCCAACGCGTCTCCGATTTTGCCGGTCTGCCGGCCGGGGCAGCAGCGCCCGCGGCCAACAACATCCAGCGATGGCAGGGTCGAATACTGATCTGGTCCCTGCGGTTGGCCGGCGATCTTGCGGACGGCATTGGCCTGCTGATGATTCCGCTTGGACTTCTGGCCGCGCTGAGAACGGTGCTGTTGTTGACGTTTGCCCGAGCCCATTCGCGTAAGCCAAAACGTTTTCTGTTCGACCTCAGCTACGAGCCCTCGGTCACCATTTTGGTACCGGCTTTCAACGAAGCGGTCGGCATCGAAGCTGCGGTGCGTTCGTTGAGTACGTGTGACTACCCGAACCTTCGCGTCATCGTGATCGACGACGGTTCCACCGACAACACCGCCGCCATCGTGACAGCGATGGGTCTGGGCAACGTAACGCTTCTTCGACAACGCAACAGCGGGAAGCCGGCCGCACTCAATGCGGGGATGCGGGCGTTGGAACCGGGCACCGAAATTGTGGTGACGGTTGATGGCGACACGGTCTTTGCACGGAATGCAGTGCGCTGGCTCGTGCAGCCCTTTGCCGACACAACGGTCGGCGCGGTGTCGGGAAACACCAAGGTGGCCAACCGTGCCGGGCTGCTCGGCCGATGGCAGCACATTGAGTACGTGATGGGGTTCAATCTCGATCGGCGGATGTACGAGCTGTTGAATTGCATGCCGACGGTTCCCGGCGCCATTGGCGCGTTTCGGGCCGCGGCCTTGCACTTCGTCGGCGGACTCAGCAGCGACACGCTCGCGGAGGATACCGACCTCACCATGGCCATCAATCGGTCCGGGTGGCGGGTGGTTTACCAGGAACGCGCCATTGCATGGACAGAGGCACCGGCCACGCTGCGACAACTCTGGCGTCAGCGTTACCGCTGGTCGTACGGCACCATGCAGGCCATGTGGAAGCACCGTGGCGCCGTGCTGGCCAAACCACCGTTTGGTCGCCGGGCGTTGCCGTATATGTTCGTCTTCCAGGTGTTGTTT
>JANMCE010000429.1:0-16253 GCA_031360915.1 Actinomycetes bacterium
CGCAACTCGGTGATGAACCCGGCCATCAGATCGAGCACGGGCGCCTACCTTGCTTCGGGGCGCACAGAAGTCCGCGCAGGGACCGATCGAGAGGCGCCAAAATGGACATAGCTATTTGTCCACCGACAGTTCCTTGGCGGCCTTGGTGATGTCTGACTGGTACTTCAGCAGCACGTGCAGGGTTTCCTTGGCCTGCTGTGCGTCGATGTGCTCGATGCCGAGCAGCACAAGCGTGCGGGCCCAGTCGATGGTCTCCGACACCGACGGTGCCTTCTTCAGGTCGATCTGGCGGATGGAGCGCACGATTCGGGCGATCTGGTCGGCCAGGTTCTCGGTGATACCGGGAACCTTGGTGAGCACGATCTCCTTCTCGCGGTCCATCTGTGGGTAGTCGATGTGGAGGAACAGGCAACGACGCTTGAGCGCCTCGGACAGCTCGCGGGTGTTGTTCGACGTAAGAAACACGAGCGGGATTTGCGTGGCGGTAACGGTGCCAAGCTCAGGGATGGACACCTGATACTCGGAGAGGATTTCGAGCAGCAGTGCTTCGGTCTCGATCTCGACGCGGTCAACTTCGTCGATCAGAAGCACCACGGGCTCTTTGGCCGTGATGGCTTCAAGCAGGGGGCGAGTGAGCAGGAACTCATCGGAGAAGATGTCGTCAGAGATCTCGTTCCAGCCATCCGACGTTCGGTCAGCCTGGATGCGAAGGAGTTGCTTCTTATAGTTCCACTCGTACAGCGCCTTCGACTCGTCGAGGCCCTCGTAACACTGCAGACGAATGAGGCGGGCGCCGATCATGTCGGCCACGCTCTTGGCTAACTGGGTTTTGCCGGTACCGGCGGGGCCTTCGACCAGGATCGGCTTCTGCAGGCGATCGGCAAGGAACACCACCCCGGCAATGCCATCGTCCGCCAGGTAGTTGACGCCCTTCAATCCGTCGCGGACCTCAGGAACGGAATCAAACCGATGCTCAGCCATCTGACGACATTACCGGGCGACTTGACCCAGGGGTCAATCAATACGCCCGCAGGCTGAAACCGAATACGATCCCTCCGTGGTTACCGCCCCGCTCACCCGAGCATCCCAGCAGTTCATCGACACCATAACCAAGGCACTGGTCGACCTGTCGGGCAAGGACGAGAGTGCTCTCCGACCTGATGTGGCCGTCGAGGCGGCCAACCTGACGGCAGCCATTATCGACGCCGATACTCGCCACACCGACGACGAGCTGTGGGCGTATACCGAAGCATTCGGCGCCGAAGTACCCATCGCTCTCGCCGGCGCCACCCCAACCCAAATTCGCGAGACGGGCGTGATGACCGGCCGTCGCACCTGGGTGGACAAGCCAAGCGTGTTGTTCAGTCTGCTGGTCGACGCCGACGCCCGTGACCGGGGGCGCCGCACGCATCGCTACTACGAATGCGCCATGCGGCTCGCCCACACGACAGCCAGCCTTGACCTCATCCCCTCACCCACCGAGTTGTTCACGATCGAGGCACTGCGGGGCGCACTGCTGAAGTCGATGGATGCCGCTGGACTGCCCCGACCCGGGACGGTCGAAACGGCTGCGCCAACGGTTACGCCCAAGGTCGCGACCGCCACGTCGAGCACGGCTGCCGTCATTGCTGTCGCACCCGCGGCGCCAGCCAAGCCACTGGAAGAACTGCTGGCCGAACTGGACGCGCTGGTCGGACTGGCACCGGTCAAGGCCGAGGTGAAATTGCTCACCAACTTGTTGCAGGTGCAACGACTCCGCAAGGAGCGCGGCATGCCCATCATCGACACCAGCAACCACCTCGTGTTCACCGGCAACCCCGGCACCGGCAAGACCACCGTGGCCCGTCTCCTGTCGCAGATCTACCGCACGTTAGGTGTCGTCTCAAAGGGCCAGCTGGTGGAGACCGACCGCTCGCGGCTCGTCGCCGGCTTCGTCGGTCAAACAGCGATCAAGACGCGTGAGGCCGTCGAGCAGGCCCTCGGCGGTGTGCTGCTGGTGGACGAGGCCTACGCCCTCGTACGGGGTGGAGAGAACGACTTCGGCCGGGAGGCCATCGACACGTTGGTGAAGTTCATGGAGGACCACCGGGACGATCTGGCCGTGATCGCAGCCGGGTACACCGAGGAGATGACGACGTTTATCGACGCCAACCCGGGTCTGCGGTCGCGCTTCACCCGCACGATCACGTTCCCCGATTACAACGACGACGAACTGGTTTCGATCTTCGTGAGGCTGGGCGAGAAAAACCAGTACCAGCCAGACGAATCGGCCAAGGTCGCGGTACGGGACATCCTGAGTAAGCAGACGCGCGACAAGGGCTTCGGCAACGCGCGTTTCGTGCGGAACCTGTTCGAGCGGGCTGTCAGCAACCAGGCTGGCCGCATGGTTGGTATCACCAAGCCGACCGACGACGAACTGGGCACCCTGATCGCCTCCGACATCACCGGACCGTCGGCATGACCATGCGTGCCGTATCCTCCACATCGTGAACGCGAAACGACTCCTGGCCATCTTGGCCGCGGTGGCCATGATCGCGGGTGCCTGGTTCGTGCGCACCAAGGTCATCGACAAGAAAACAACCGTCGCCACCGGTGGCGATACGACGCAGCCGACCAACGCACCCGCGACCGACCGGCGAGTTGTCTGTATTGCCGAATTGGCAGATGTCTGCCAGGCATCGGGCTCGATCTACACGGTCGAGTCGATTAGCACCACGCTGGCCACGCTGGCCTCCGAACCGAACCCGGACATCGTGTGGATCACCACCTCTCCCCTGCCCGAAATGGCCGACGCTGCGCGGGCCCGGGCCACCCAACCACCACTGCCAATCGACCAACGCAAGGTCCTTGGTTCGACCAGCGTCGTCATCGCCGCCCCGACCGCACGGGTCGCCGTCCTCAAGGCTGCCTGCCCCGATCTGTCGTGGAAATGCATCGGCGAAAGGACAAACCGTCCATGGAAAGAGATCGGCGGGGAGGAGGGCTGGAACGACGTCACGTTCCGCCACCGTGATCCCCTGGCGAGCGCTGGCGGTTTGAGCGTGTTCGGTGCTGCGCTGGCCGGCCGCACTGTCCGTACCGACATCGGCACCGGCGACCTCGCCGCCAGTGACGTTCGATCGTGGACCAACCAACTGGAGAACGCCAACAAGCAGCCGACATCCGATCCACTCACCAGCATCGTGGTGGGTACCAGGTACGACGTGGTCGGCGCTCTGGCCACCGAAGTGACCTCGGTGCAACGGGTTGCCACCCTCGAACCAACACCGGTTGCTCGGGTCGGTGCGGCGGTCATGGTCACGTCGGGCAAGTTGCCAACGGAGCTTGTATCTGATCTTTTGGTCGCGCTCGGGAAGAACGGATGGAACCCGGCGGTTGCCCCCAGTGGCCTACCCGACGCCGTCGGCATGGAAGCCGTTCAACAACTCTGGAAGCAAGTGATCAGCTCATGACCAAACTGCGCCCCGCCCTCTTGCTCTCTGCCGCCGTGCTCCTGGCCGGCTGTGTCGTGTCGTCCGGCAAGTCCGGCACGGGTAGCGGCAGCGGTTCCGGAAATGGTTCGGGGTCGGCCACCACGTTCAGCCCCGGCAAATGCACCGGCGTAGAAATGGCCGTCAGCTCCGAGAAGATCGCCGTGCTCACCGAACTGGCCAAGAACTTCAACGACTCTAAAGAAGCGAAGGTCGGTAAGCAGTGCGTGACGGTACACGTGTCGAAGAAATCGTCCGGCTCGGCCGCCACCGCGCTCATCAACGGCTGGACAAACACCGACACCGACGGCGCTCAGCCCGTCGTGTGGTCACCTGCCGCGAGCGGCTGGGCCGGCATCGTCAACCAGCGCGCCGGCAAGACCTTGGCGCCCGAGGGCAAGCCATTCATGCTGACGCCGCTGGTCATCGCCATGCCGGCCAAGATGGCAACGGCGCTCGGCTATCCGGGCAAGGCGCTCGGCTTCAAAGACATTGTGGAGCTGGCCAACGACCCGCAGGGTTGGGCCAAATACAACCACCCCGAATGGGGACCGTTCCGCCTTGGCAAGACCAACCCCAACTTCTCCACCAGTGGCCTGAACTTCACCGTTGCCCAGTATTACGCCGCCACTGGCAAGACCCGAGATCTGACGACCGAAGACCTTGACCGTCCCGATGTCGTGAAGTTCGCCACGTCGGTTGAGAACTCGGTTGTGCACTACGGCGACATCACCATGACCTTCCTCAACAACTGGTTCGCGGCCGACAATCGGGGCAGCTCGCTGAGCTACGCCTCCGCCGTAGCGGTGGAGGAAAAGAGCGTCATCGACTACAACCTCGGCAACCCCGACGGCGAGCTGTCGGCGGGCGAGCGTCCCCGTGCACCGCGTGAGCCGCTGGTGGCGATCTATCCATCCGAGGGCACGCTGTATTCCGACAGCCCGTTCATCATCCTTGACGCACCCTGGGTAACCGCCGAGCAGAAGCAGGCGGCGTTGCTGTTCCAGAACTACGTGCTCACGCCCGAGAATCAGGCCAAGGTGCTCACCTATGGCTTCCGTCCCGGCAACCCTGCGGTAGCCATTGGTTCACCCATTGAGGCGAAGAACGGTGTCGACCCGAAGCAGCCCTCAGCCGTGCTTGACGTACCGTCGCCCAGCGTCATGATCAAGGTCCTCGACTCATGGGCCACACAGCGTAAATCGGCCCGCGTGATGCTGGTCATAGACGTGTCGGGGTCGATGGGCGAAGCCGCGGTGAAGGGCGAACCCGAGACCAAACTCGACCTGGCGAAGCGGGCCGCCATCAGCGCTCTCAGCCAGTTCAAGGATGATGACGAGGTGGGCCTACGCATCTTCTCCACCGGACTCACCACCGACCCGAACGTCTCGTTTGTCGACATGCTTCCGGTGGGCCCGATCGGTCCGCAGCGAGAGGGACTACGCAACAAAATCGACGGCCTGAGCCCTATCCAGGGCACGCCGCTCTATGACGTCACGGCATCCTCGTTCGCTTTCATGACGGAGTCGTTCGATCCGAAGAAGATCAACGCCATCGTGCTGCTCACCGACGGCAAGAACGACGACGGCAAACGGGCCGACGACGTGCAGCAACTGAACGAGCTCATCCAGAACCTCCAGTCCGGTTCAGAAGGCGGCTCCGCTCGCCCGGTGCGCCTGTTCACCATCGGCTACGGCAAAGACGCCGACCTCGCCACCCTGCGCCAACTGGCCGAAGCCACCCGCGCCGCCGCCTACGACGCCAGCAACCCTGCCACCATCGAGCAGGTCTTCACCGCAGTCGTATCCAACTTCTAAAAAGGTTCTCCATCTGAAGCGACCGACAGTTTGCGGAGAAGGTTGGCCAGGCTTTTGCGTTCGGCCGCGGAAAGCCCCACCAGCAGGCGATGCTCGTTGTCGACGTGATCGGCCACGGCCCGATCAACGATCGCACGTCCGGCGGCTGTGAGGGAGATCATCAGGCCTCGTCGGTCAGCGGGGTCGGGTTCCCGAACGATCAATGAGCGCCGCTCCAGCTTGTCGAGGCGGTTCGTCATGGTGGCCGAGGTCACCATCATGGAGCTCCGCAGCTGCGTCGGAGTCAGCCGGAATGGAGGGCCGTTGCGGCGGAGGAATCGCCAACGTCACCTTGCTCGCCCTGTGCAGCCCCGTCGTTGCGGTCACGATCGGCTACGCGTTTCTCGGCCAGCACCTCGGTGCACTCCAGATCGCAGGCATCGCTGTCGTGCTGGGCGCGCTGTGGATCGGCCAAAGGCAACGCACTCTCCCGACTTTGCCCATCAGCTGGGATCGAAGCCCCGTGGCGGCCCGCAGTTCGTAACGAGATTGAAGCGCGTGATCCAGCTCATTCACCTGTCGTGTCCAACTTCACGGCGTCCGCCGTCTAATCTGACGCCGTGCCTCGTCAGTTGTCGTTTCGGGATCGGTTCTTTACGCCGAGAACGGCACGCGCCATCACCTCCCCCTTCGGCATCTTGCTGGCTGGTGCCGGTGCCGCTATCGGCATCGTCTCGGGCCTCGGGGTTGTCGGGGCCATCGGGATCGGCGCGGCCGCCTGGGCCGGTCGCGTCCTGGTAGGCATGCCCAAGGGCGAGCGCGGACCGGCCATCGACGCGTACAGCCTGAGCGATCCGTGGAGGACCTACGTCGGCGCCTCCCAGTCCTCGAAGCTTCGGTATGACCGCACCGTCAAAGCCATGCAACCCGGCCCATTGAGGGACCGCCTCGTCGAGGTGGGAGCACGCATCGACACGGGTATCGAAGAGTCGTGGCGGGTTGCTAGCCGTGGCGACGATATCGACGGTGCGTTGCGCGAGCTCAACCCCAACCTGATTTCCTCGCAGTTGGCCCAAGCGAAGCAACTACCGCCCGGTGCAAGCCGTGACGCCACGGTTGCGTCAATGGAGTCACAATGGGCTTCGGTATCTCGTTTGGTGAAAGTTCGTGAAGACGCCGGTAGTCACCTGCGTACCCTCGACGCTCGGCTTGATGAGCTGGTCGCACGAGTGGTGGAACTGTCGGTGACCGGGGCCTCAGATCTGGGCGGGCTCGGTTCCGACGTTGAGAGCATGGTCTCCGACATGGAAGCGCTGCGTCAGGCGCTCGACGAAACCAAACAAGCCGCCTCCGGTGTACCGCAGGGACAGACGTTTCCCTCCACGTGAGCACACCCGGCGATCTTCTCAGAGCCAACGCGACGGTCGCCTTAGGCACGCTGGTCTCCCGCATAACCGGCTTTGCTCGGTTCTTGCTGCTGCTCCAGCTGGTGGAGGGCGGCCTCAACGACTCGTTCAACATCGCCAACAACCTGCCCAACAGCCTGTACGAGTTGGTGATTGGCGGCATCCTGACCGCCACCCTTATACCCATGTTTGCCGAGTTCGCCGACAGCAGAGACCACAAGGCGACCGAGGCCATCGTCGGCACCGCTATGGCCGCCATCATCGCCCTGACCGTCTTGGCCACGCTGCTTTCACCCGTCATCATCTGGCTGTCCACCCGGCGAATTCCACCCGGCGTCGATGCTGGGCATTATCGCTCCGTCACCACGATGTTCGGCTTCTTACTCTTCCCCCAGATCCTTTTCTACGGCATCACGTTCCTGGCCAGCGCGCTACTGAATGCGCGTCGGCGATTCCGCGCCGCAGCGTGGGCGCCGGCCATCAACAATGTGATCGTCATTCTCATTATCGCAAGCCTCAGGGGAAGGACCACAAAGACCACCGTCGACGCTGCGTTCGAATCGAGGTCGGTTGTGTACACCCTCGGCATCGCTTCAACGCTGGGTATCGTGGCCATGGCGTTCATGTTGTGGATCGCCATGCGCAGTACGGGCGTACATCTGAGCTTGCGTCCGAACCGTCAACATCCGGCCGTGGAGCGGGTGTTACGACTTTCCACGTGGACCGTTGGCTACACCATTGCTAATCAGGTGTCACTGTGGATCATGTCGCAGCTGGCGGTGGGCCACACCAAAGGCGGCTGGACGATCTACCTGTTTGCATTCTTGCTGTTGCAACTACCTATCGGCCTACTCGCCATATCAGTCACCACTACGTTCGGGCCGGAGTTGGCGCGGGCCCGGCTGGCCCGCGACCGGTCCCGCATCGTCGACCGTTCCCATCAGGGTCTACGCGTGCTGGCTGCTCTCCTACTTCCGGTCGGAGCGGGTCTCTGTATCCTTGCTCGACCACTCATCGCGATCATGGCCGAGCACGGAAAGTTTGCCCAGGAGGACCCGGCCGCACTGGCGACGACACTGGCTGCTTTCGCGGTGGGCCTGTTCTCACTCGGTGGCTACCTCTTCGTGCTGCGCGTGTTCTATGCCCATAACGACACCCGCACACCGTTTGCGCTCAATGTGGTGGAGAACCTCATCAACATCGCGCTCGGCCTGGTGCTGGTTGGCCGCTACGGCGTGCCCGGCCTGGCGTGGTCGGTGACCATTGCCTACACCCTTACTTTGGTGCTGGCCCTGTTCTCGCTCGACAACAAGCTCAAAGGCTTCCGCCTGCGCGAGCTCATGGGCAACCTCGCGCGCCTCGCTCTCGCTGCGATCTTGACCGGTGAGGTGGCGTGGATCGCGTCCCGCTACATCGGGAGCGAAACCGGGGCAGGCGCCGTGCTTCGCGTCGCCGTCGGCGGCATCATCGGCATCGTGGTTTACCTGGGCACGCTCGCCTTCTTGAAGGCACCGGAGTTGAGTAGCGTCCGCACCCTCGGCCGCGGTTAGACATCGGACCGGGAACTTCGGCGGTCCGGCGCGTAGGCGATCGCTTTGGCCGGTAACATCTCGGCCTATGTTCAAAGTAATCCAGAAGTGGTGGAAGTACCTCGGAGCCAAGCTGAGCGGCGACTTCAATGAGCGCGCCGATCCGAAGGTTCAGATCGAGCAGGCCATCCAGGAGGCGCAGGATCAGGATCGCCGCCTTCGCGAGCAGGCCGCCAACGTCATTGCCGGCCAGAAGCAGTCAGAAATGTCGCTCAACCGGTCGATGGACGAGCTGGGCAAGGTGAACAACAACACCCGCCAGGCGCTGCTGATGGCTGCCGACGCCGAGAAGGCTGGCGACACCAAGCGAGCCAATGAACTCAACGCCACCGCTGGCGTCCTGGCCGGCAAGCTGGTGACGCTGGAGAAGACAATCGAGGATCAGAAGTCCATGGTGCTGCAAGGCACGCAGGCCGCCGATCAGGCCAAGGCTGCGGTGCAGGCCAACTCGACGATGTTGCAAAAGAAGCTCGCCGATCGTCAGCGTCTTTTGTCGCAGCTCGACCAGGCCAAGATGCAAGAGCAGATGAACTCAGCGATGACTTCGATGAACGCCACGGTTGGTCAGGACGTGCCCACGCTCGACGAGGTTCGCGCCAAGATCGAGGCCCGTTACGCCAAGGCCAAGGCCACCAGCGAGTTAAATACCACCTCGGTTGAAAGCCACATGATGGAGATCGAAACCGCAACCGCCGACGTCGAAGCCCAAAGCCGTCTCAGCCAGATGAAGGCCGAACTCGGCCTCACCCCAGCCGCCGCCCCCGCCGCCGAGATCCCAGTAGAAGCCTCCAAACCCGAAGGCACCACCGCCTAACGCGGCACGATCACGAGGTCGTCGCGATGCACGGCTTCGGCAGGAAGATGGGCCGGCAGATCTGAGGATCGCCGGCCCTTTGCCTGCTCCAACGCCGCGTGGTCCATCGTCACCATGCCCCGGGCGAACACGGTGCCACCCGGGCCGGCGATGTCGACGATGTCGTCTTCCTCGAAGGCCCCGGTGCATCCGAGCACGCCGGCCGGGAGCAACGATCGTCCTTTGTGCTGGATGGCCACTCGTGCGCCTTCGTCAACCAGGATGGTGCCCTTACTCGCGGTCGCAAACGCGATCCACAACTTGCGGGCCGACAGGCGGCGGTCGTGCGCTTCGAACACTGTGCCGACGCCGGCCGTGCCGTGCACGGCGTCGGTCAGTACGTTGGCCCGATCGGCGTGAGCGATGACGGCTCGCACGCCGGACCACGACGCGATACGAGCAGCCGTGAGCTTGGAGCCCATGCCGCCACTCCCCCGCGTGGAACCGGTTCCACCAGCGCGCACGTTGAGCACCGGGTCATCAGCGGCCACCCGTTCGATGAGCGTGGCGTCGATGTTGGTCCGAGGGTCGGCCGTGAACAGACCGGCCAGGTCGGTGAGCAGCACCAGCAGGTCGGCATCAACCAGATGACCGACGAGCGCGGCCAGACGATCGTTGTCACCGAAACGAAGTTCGTCGTTGGCGATCGCGTCGTTCTCATTGACCACCGGCACGCAGCCAAGCTCGAGAAGACGAGTGACGGTCTGGCGGGCGTGCAGATACTGGCGGCGAATCATGAAGTCGTAAGGCGTCAGCAGCACCTGAGCCGCTACAAAACCGGCGGTGCTCAGTTCTCGGTCATACACCTGCATGAGTCGGCTCTGGCCCGCGGCTGACAGCGCCTGCAGCGTCGCCATGTCACCCGGTCGCTTCGCCATCCCGAGCGCGCCTACACCAGCGGCAACGGCGCCAGAGCTGACGAGCACCACCTCGTGCCCCTCGCCTCGTAGCGCGATGACTTCAGCGCAGAGCTTGGCTATGGCAGCTTCGTTGATGACTCCGAGTTCGTTGGTGAGCGATGACGAGCCAATCTTGGCAACGATGATGGCCATCGCGGGCTACAGATCAGGTTCGTAGTCGAAACTGAACGTACTGACCCACACGATGTCGCCCGCTTTCGCTCCCGCCATGGACAGCGCCCGACCGACACCGATCTTTTCGAAGCGGTAGTCGATGTACGCCAGCGCGTCGGCCGACGTCGTATCGGAAATGGCAACGACGCGCTCGGCGGTTCGACCGAGCACACGGAACTCACCGTCGCCGATTCGTTCGATGCGGATGCCTTCGGGCTCTGGACGCAGAATGACGAATGCGTCCCGTTCAGGCTCCTGATTGCGGGCGAACTTCACCAGATCGAACAGGCCACCAACCACCGGGCGTAGGCCCTGATGGGTGACGGCCGACATGGTGAGACCGTCGAACTCAAGCTCGGCCACGTCGGCCTTGGTTCCGACGATCAAGCGCGGGCGTTCCATCAGTTCGGGCTCGTAGGCCTCTAGTTCGTGCAGCAGGATCTTGAGCTGCTCTTCGGGTCCGACGCCGTCGACGGGAGCCAGGTCAAGCAGGATGCACAGCACACGCGCCCGCTCGATGTGGCGGAGGAACTGGTGACCGAGGCCACGACCCTCGCTCGCCCCTTCGATCAGCCCGGGGATGTCGGCCACGATCATCTCCGACATGTCATCAATACGCACGACGCCAAGGTGTGGCTCAAGGGTGGTGAACGGGTAGTTGGCTATCTTTGGTCGCGCCGCCGAGATCGACGAGATGAACGTGCTCTTACCTGCGTTCGGGAAACCAACGAGAGCGACGTCGGCCATCAGCTTGAGTTCGAGCTTGAGCCATTTCTCGACGCCGTAATCGCCCTGCTCGGCGAAGCTCGGGGCCCGGCGTTTGTTCGAAAGGAACTTGGCGTTACCCCGCCCACCACGACCACCCTCGGCGGCCAGGTAGCGATCACCGTGGGCGACCAAGTCGGCGAGCCGCTCGTGGGTATACATGTCGAACACCTGGGTGCCTTCGGGTACGGCGATCATCATGTCGACGCCCCCTCGGCCGTGCATGTCCTTGCCCTTGCCGTTCAGGCCGTCCTTGGCCCGACGGTGCGGGTGATCGCGGAACGGGAGGAGCGAGGCAGCATTGCGATCGGCCACCAGCCAAATGTTGCCGCCGTTGCCGCCGTCGCCACCGTTGGGTCCACCCATGGCCTCAGGGCCTTCACGACGGAAGGCGACGCAACCAGCGCCACCATCGCCGCCACGAACATTCAGTTGGGCTTCGTCAACAAACGCACTCATAGCAGCCGTCAAGACTAGCTGGACTCCCTTGGGATTCCCCTGCCCGATCTTTCTAACACCCCCTCTGTACTATCCGTGACATGAGTAGCGAGCCGACCGACCGAACCGAACGATGGGCCTCCACAATGGCCGGTCATGCGGCCGACACCGACTTCCGAACCGCCCATTTCGGCGCCACGACCGGCCCCGGATCGCACGTTCCGGTTTCCCGTCTGGTGCGGGAGGAACGTGAGGCGGTGCATCTCTCTGACGGCGCAACCCTGGCCATTGGCGCCGGCCGCCGGGCCATGGAGGAAGAGCCTGATCCGTGGCGTACGTGTTTTGAGCGGGACCGCGACCGTATTCTGCACGCCAGCGCGTTCCGGCGGCTCAGCGGCAAGACCCAAGTCTTCGTCTTTCCGGCCGATCACCAGCGCACCCGAATGACCCACGCGCTTGAGGTGGCCCAGGTCGCGGTCGGCGTGGCCCAAGCACTCGGGCTCAATGCCGCACTCACCGAGGCTATTGCCCTCGGCCATGACTGCGGTCACGGGCCTGGCGGTCATGCCAGTGAGGATGCGCTCTCGCCGTACCTTCCCGACGGTTACGACCATGCGGTGTGGGGTGCCGATGTGGTTTTGACTCCACTCAATCTTTGTACCGAAACGCTTGACGGCATTCGCAACCACAGTTGGTCACGACCGGCGTCGGCCACACCGGAGGGTGAGGTCGTGGCCTGGGCCGATCGCATTGCCTACGTTTGCCATGACTTCGAAGACGCCGAGAGCACCGGTCTGGTGCATGCGTCCGAGCTTCCGGGCGGGGTACGCGATGTGTGCGGCCTTCGGCGGAGCAATCAGATTTCGGTGTTCATGCGCTCCATGATTGACGCCGCCGGTCGCACCGGACGGGTCGGCATGGGTGCCAGCGAGGCCGATGCCCTCGCCGCGTTCCGGGCGTTCAACTACGAACAGATCTATCTTCGCCCAGCCTCGGTCGAGCAGGCCAAGTCCGTCATTGCGGTGCTCCGAGCCCTGGTCGATCGCTACCTGGCTCGGCCCGACGACCTGCCGCTCACTCAGCGTCGGCAGGCCGAGATGGAAGGGCTGGTACATACGGCCGTCAGCTACGTGGGCGGCATGACCGATCGCTACGCCTGTCAACAGGCGGTGCTGCTGCTCGACTGGCCGCTTGACCAACTGCCCCGCGGCGTCGGCGGCCTGTAGCCCGAGGTCTCACGCCAGCTCCGGCCATGACCAAAGTCCCTGGTTCTCCCCTACCTCGCGGCCCAACATGAGACCATGACGAACGAGATCGCGGTTGGCTTCAATGGTTCTGCTTCCTCCTACGAGGCTGCGCTGTGGGCTGCCGCTGAGGCGCGCGCCCGAGACACCAGTCTGCGCATCATCACCCGGTACGAGATCCCTGTCACCGGTGAAGCGGGCGGACCGTTCGTGATCGCCGAGGTCATGGATTCCCTCGTCCAGCAGGCCACCGACGCGGCCGAGGCCATGGCGAGTGTGATTACGGGGGAATATCCGGGCCTCAAGGTCGTCCTCGATGTCACCATGGGTGCGGCCCGAACCGGGCTGACCCATGACCTTGACCCGACCAGCCTGCTCGTGGTCGGGTCAACCAGCCACGACGGCCTGGCGGGCTTCTTCCTGGGCAGCACGGCACGATGGACGGCGCGGCATAGTCCTTGCCCGGTCGTGATCGTGCGAGGTGCCGCGACCCGTGGCCGTCCTGATCGCATCGTGGTCGGCATTGACGGATCTGCTGCCGCCGGAAATGCGCTCCGCTGGGCTTCGGACGAAGCCGACCTCCACCAGGTCGAACTCGTCGTCGTCCACAGTTGGCTCTACCCGTACCTCGGCACCGACCCAAGCGAGTCCCAAGGTCGAGACATCAGCGAGGTTGATGCCGCTTGCGTGCTGGAGGCCGCCGTCGCCAACGCCCGCGAGCGGTGCGCAGCCAGCGTCAGCGGCCTCCTGGTGGAAAAGAGTCCGGCCAGCGGCCTGCTCGACACGGTGCGGGACGGTGATCTGCTGGTGCTCGGGTCGCGTGGCCGCGGCGCCATTGCAGCCGGGCTGCTGGGCTCCACGGTCAACAGCGTGGTGGAGCATGTGGCTGTTCCCGTGGTGGTGGTGCGCGACAGCCTCGACACGGTCTGAGCAGACACCGACTGGGTGAGTAGCATCGCCCGCAATGACGAGATACGAGCATGCTGGAGTAAAGCAGCTTCGCCGACTCCTTGATGCCGTTATGGCCGTGGGCTCAGAGCTCAGCCTTCCGCTGGTGCTGCAGCGCATTATCGAGGCCGCCACCGAACTGGTCGATGCGCGCTACGGTGCGCTCGGCGTTCTCGACGCCTCCGGCACCCGGCTAGCCCAGTTCATCATCGTCGGCATTGACGCAGCCGGCGTGGTGTCCATCGGGAATCGCCCCGAGGGCCATGGCATTCTCGGGTTGCTGATCAAGGATCCGAAGCCAGTCCGGCTTCCCGACCTGCAAGAGCATCCCGACAGCTTTGGGTTTCCACCCAACCACCCTCCGATGACGTCGTTTCTGGGGGTGCCGATCCTCTTGAGAAACGAAGTATTCGGCAACCTGTATCTCACCGACAAGGCCGACGGTGAGGTCTTCACCGACGTGGACGAGGAACTGGTCGTGGCCCTGGCGGCGGCTGCCGGTGTGGCCATTGAGAACGCAAGACTCCATGAGCACGTCGGCGAAGTTGCGCTGCTCGACGAGCGAGAGCGCATTGCTCGCGACCTGCACGATGACGTGATCCAACGAGTCTTTGCCGCTGGTCTGTCGCTCCAGTCAACGGCACAGCTTTCCCGAGAACCTCACGTGGTCGAACGGCTGATGCAGACCATCGATGACCTGGATGTCACTATTCGACAGGTCCGTTCCGCCATCTTTCAGTTGCACCAGAGCCGTATTACCGAGACCAGCGTGCGGGCCGACATCATGACGGTGTGCACCGAGTCGTCTCGCGCCCTTGGCTTCGATCCGGTCTGCGTCATCAGCGGCCCGGTCGAACCCGCTGTGTCCGGGGCGGTGGCCGGACATCTGGTCCTCACGTTGCGAGAGGCGCTGTCAAACGTGGCCCGCCACGCACACGCGAGCAAGGTGGACGTGAGGGTTCACGTGGCGGACAACGTGCTGACGCTCGATGTGCTTGACGATGGCGTGGGGACCTTCGACAACAACAGCACCGGCAACGGAATCGAGAATATGACCAATCGGGCCCGCAACCTTGGTGGAACGATGACGTTGAGCGGCGCGCCCGAGGGTGGAACGAGAGTGCTCTGGGTGGTGCCGCTGCACTGACGCCGGACGCGACGATGCCCGGCCGCCGTATGGTGGCCGGGCATCAACGGGGGCACGCCTACGTCAGTGTTGTCCGTGGGTTTCGAGCGTGGTGGACGAAGCCGAGGATCACCAACACTGCGAGCACTGCAGCAGCGGCGAACGAAACAATGGCGGCGATACCGGCGATGGTGCCGAGGACTGACCAGGCGAAGGCGGTCAGCAGAAGGCCTCGCAACGTCTCACCTTTGAAGAGTGTGTTGCGTTGACCGGTGATGGTGTCGGCCTTTGCCTTCAAGGTGTCGATCTGCGCCTGCGGAGCCTTGGCGGTAGTGGCTGCCAGAAGGTCTGCGTTCGCAGCTCGTTCGGGCGTGCCGAGGTCAGCGAACGTCGAGCCGTTGGCGATCTTGGCGAGGTGGCCGTTGATGTACTTGGCGTAGGCCTCGGCCTCCTTGCCGGTGTCCACCTTGGCCCCGCCGTAGTTACCCAGATCGCTGCGACCTTCTGTCACCAGTGCGTCTTTGGCCGGGAAGGAGATGTTCTGTGAGGCCAACTCGCTGCGAACGTAGTCAGCGGAGAAGTTGTGTCCCCACGTCAGCAACCCGCCGGCGGCGGCCAGCACGACGGTGAGCAGTACACCAAAGCCAATCAGCACGGTGTCGATAGTGCGTCGGGTGACGGCCACCACACTCTTGGGCTGAACGACGGTGCTCGAAACGCGACTGGGGACAGTTGCGGTACTCATAGGGATTTCCTCCTGGTTGTCGGCTCTACCTCTACGGTACGGATCGACCACCGTTGGGAACCGAGGACTCGGTCACCAAGGGAGCGGGACCTTCGGCTCTTTGCCGCCGCGTCCAGTGATTTGAGCCCAGGCGCGACGATGCCCCGGCCAGCGGAACCGGGGCATCGTTGAGTTCATTTAGTGCGTGGATTAATCAGCAGCGGGAGCAAGCACGTCAACGACCTTGCGGCCCTTGCGCTCGCCGAACTTCACCGAGCCGTGGGCCAAGGCGAACAGGGTGTCGTCCTTGCCGATGCCGACGTTGAGGCCCGGGTGGAACCGGGTTCCACGCTGGCGAACCAGGATGGTGCCGGCGTGAATTGCCGTACCATCGAACACCTTGACGCCGAGGCGCTGGGCATTGGAGTCACGCCCGTTGCGGGTAGATCCGCCACCTTTGGTTTTTGACATTTCAGCCTCCTCGATCAGCCGACGGAGATCTTGGTGATCTCTACGGTGCTGTAGTGCTGGCGATGACCCCAGCGCTTGCGGTTATTGGACTTGTTCTTGTACGAGAAACCGTTGATCTTCGGGCCCTTGGCCTCGCCGATAACCTTCCCGGTAACGGAAGCGCCCTTCAGCTGATCGGGGGTGGCGAGCACCTTGGTACCGTCGACGACGAGCAGCGTGTCAAAAGTGACTGTGCTTCCGTCTTCGACTCCGAGGAGTTCGACATTGAGGGTCTGGCCCTCAGAGACTCGTTCTTGTTTGCCACCAGTGGCGATTACGGCGTACATAGCCTGACGATCCTAGTCGGTTGG
>JANMCE010000455.1:0-3563 GCA_031360915.1 Actinomycetes bacterium
ACACTCAGGGGGTGAGTGTGGAGGTTCCCTGTGTCGGCCTGATTGCCAACCCTGCATCGGGTCACGACATGCGACGGCTCATCTCCGGCGCGTCGGTGTTCACCAACACCGAGAAAGTGCACGTCGTGCGACGTCTGTTGAGTGGTTTGGGCGCGGTTGGAGTTGCCCGCGTGTTGGTGATGCCCGACAGTGCCGGGCTCTCGCTCGGGATCTCCCGTGTGGCCGATCAGCATCGACCTCAACTCGCCGGGCCGTGGCCCGATATCGAAGTCCTCGAGTTTGAGCAACGGAACTCTGCTGTGGACTCGGTGATTGCGGCGCAAGAGATGGTGGCGCGCGGAGTTGGCGCGATCGTGGTTTTGGGCGGCGACGGCACGGCGCGTGCGGTGGCATCGGCGTGCGATTCTACGCCGATGTTGGCGCTTTCCACCGGCACGAACAACGCGTTCGGAATCACCGTTGATGGAACCGTCGCCGGGCTGGCCGCCGGGCTGGTGTCGACTGGTGCGTGTGCTGTGGCGGAGGCGTGCTATCGAGCGAAGAAGCTGATCGTGCGCCACGGCGCGGTCACCGAGATTGCTTTGGTCGACATGGCCATCGTAGATCAGGACAGGGTCGGTGCCCGGGCCGTGTGGGATCCGGATCTGGTTCGCGAGTTGGCCGTCACCTTCGCCGAACCGCACGCCGTTGGCTTGTCGGCTATTGCCGGAGCGGTCAGCCCGTGCGGCCGTCGGGAACCGTCTGGCCGTCTCCTGCGGATGGGGGATGGGCGAAACCGTGCTGGCCGCGCTTGCACCCGGCCTGATGCGGTCGGTGGCCGTCGCCGAGCACGCTGTGTTGCTGCCCGCAGCCCGTGCAGTTGTCCACGTCGCACGGCGTCATCGCCCTCGACGGCGAGCGCGAGATGGTGTTTCATGTCGATGGTCCTCGACCAACAGTCGAACTGTCACTCAATGGCCCGCTCGTCATTGACGTTGAAGCCACCATGGCCCTCGCCGCTCGGCACGGCCTCTTTGTTTCGTAGAGTGATGCCGATGCGACCGCCCACCATGGTTTGGGTCACGTCTGGTTGCACCTACTGATATCTGGTGTGACTGAAGTTCGCATTGCAGCTCGAAGTTGCCGTCGTAGTGTGATGCCGATGCGTTATGAGTTTCGTTCGGAGTTGTGGGTCCACATTGGGGAGAACCCGTGGTACTTCGTCACCATGCCGCCCGATCAGTCCGACGAGATCGCCGAGGTCACCGCACCGATGCGTAAGGGCTTCGGTTCCGTCCGAGTCGAAGTGAAGGTCAACACCTTCACCTGGCTCACCTCGATCTTCCCCGAAGCCAAGACGGGTTGCTACGTCCTACCCATCGAGAAACAAATCCGCCTCGGCGCCTCACTCGAAGTCGGAGAATCCGTGCCAGTCGCCATCAAGCTCGTCGATGTCTGATCCGTCGGTTTCGCTGCGGGTGCCGTTGGGGCGTTTGGTACACGGCGTTTTGCTCATAGGTTCTGCCACGCTCGACGGACTGCGGCAATGACGTCGTCTTCGCTGGCACCGAGTTGGAGCGCCACGACGACCAGTGATTCGGCAGCGGCGTCGAGCCCGACGGTTTGGTCGCGTTTCGAGGCAGTGGCCATTTCCAACACGAACGAGCCTTTGCGACCATTCTGCGCGATGACGGCATCGTTCTCCAACAATTCGTAGGCACGGGCGATTGTGCCCTTTGCGAGGCCGAGGTCGCTGGATAGCTGGCGAATGGTCGGCAACTGGGTCCCGCCGCGCAGGGTGCCAGAGACGATCATGCGTTTGATCTGCTCGCGAACCTGCTCGTAGACGGGCAGGGCACGATCCGGGTCGACGGAGAGGATCACGCCAGTACAGGACGGACGTCGTCGTCGGTGAGCAGAAAGTCAAGCCCGAGGCGTCGGTTCAACCACCAGAGATACAGCGCGTAGAACCAGCCGGCGCCCTGCAGGAATCCAGCCGCGGTGCCCAGTGTTGGTCGCATGGCTCCGCTGGCGTGGGCCACCAGTACAAGCGCGCAATACGTACTCGGACGGGCGAGGCCGCGGCCGATCGCCAATTCACGGGCAAGGTCGTCAGCCTTCACCAACTCGGCAGAGAGCGCGGCCCGAGGGCGACGGGCGACCCGCCCCTGTACCAGCCGCGAAACGGTTAGCACCAGCAGCGCGGCGAGCCCCCACCCCACGGCGGCGTGGGAGTGCCGCATGAAGACTCCAGCAATCATTGCCGCCAGGCCGAGTACTCCGACCACGACCATTCGGCGGCGATCGCTCTGCATCAAGTACTGGTCGACGGAACGCACTGTCAGTGTGGCTGTGCGCGGGCCCTTGCGAGCTCGCACCTGGTGCAGTTCGGCGAACATTGCGCCGATCGCGATCCCACCGGTTCCGAGGAGTAACAGGTCACCATGTGCTCGGGTTCCGAGAATCCAAGCGAGAACGCCGCTGAAACCGCCAACCGTCCTCGCCCACCTTGCGCGGGTCAGCCAGCGCGCCAGCAGACGTTGCTGCTCAGCGCCGACTGCAAGATGTCCGGCGATGTTCGGGGCATCGTGATCTACACCGGCGAGGCGCGTAGCGAGCCCGATCAAGAGCACGACCGCCAGCACCGCCATCGACACCAACAGGATGACGCCGATCACCGACATCCGGCTGCTCGCACCATTGACCTCGACAAAGACGCTGAGTAGTACCGGCACCGCGATGACCACAACGATCAGCGGGATCAAAGAACGGCTGGAGGCGAGACGCCTCCAAGACGCTGCGATCAAGGAATTCTGCGTGTCCCTTGTTTGTCTCATTGTCACAGTATAATGTGACAAACATCTGAGATGCAAAGGGTGCTTCGATGCAAACGCAAACACTGATCGACCCACTCGACGAACTGATCCCGCCGCCTCGCCGCGGCTTGGCGCGCCTTGCGATCAGCCTGGCAATCGTGACGATGGTCGGCGCAATCGCCTATCTGTGGGGCTTCGGCTACCTCTACCCCAAGCCGGAGTGCTGCGGATCCGGCAACAGCGGCACGCTGATGGCAGTCACGCCCGACGCAAGGCCGTCACCGTGACCGCGTCTTTCTACAACTCCAGTGGACGTCCACTTCGGATCAACTCCGCAACTGCTGAACTTGCGGGGGCAAAGGTCACCAACATCGAGCTCCTCCCCACCGACGACGGTTTCCGACTTCCGGCGATCGCCACCACCGCACTGCCCGCAACCGTTGCCGGGCATTCGTTCAACCACGTGCTCATCACGTTCACTCCGACGAGCTGTGTCGATCAGGCGAGCTCATGGGGAACAGTCACGTTGCAGCTTGACGTGCAGACCTCGCTGCCATCGATCGGTCGCAGCTTCCATCTACCCGACCCGGTATTCGGGCCCAACAATCAACTCTCGGTGTTCCCGCCCCCGCCGCTCTCGCTCGACAACACACCGCGAACGCCGCTGGGTGCAGCCTGCGCCTTACTGGCAGCCGCACCAAAATAGGCCGCGGCGGGGCTCAAGTGCGGGCGCGCCGGAGCGCCCGCGGTGGTTAGGCGGCGGGTTGG
>JANMCE010000456.1:0-9186 GCA_031360915.1 Actinomycetes bacterium
CGGTTCGGTCGGCCCGAAATGGTGGGCGACGGCGCGAAAAGCGTCCATGACCTCGGACGGGATGGGAAACACGAGGGTCGAGTTCTTCTCAACGGCAACTTCGGCCAGCGTCTGCAACGTGCGTAGGTGCATGGCGCCCGGCGCCGTGGCCATGGTCCTGGCAGCGTCGGCCAGCTTCTGGCTGGCCTGCAGCTCACCTTCAGCCGCAATGATCTTGGAGCGACGCTCACGCTCGGCTTCGGCCTGCTTGGCCATGGCGCGCTGCATGTTCTCCGGCAGTTGCACGTCGCGGATCTCAACACGGTGGACTTTGATCCCCCACTGCTCCGTCTGAGTGTCAAGGGCATCACGCAGCTCACTGTCAATGCGGTCGCGCTCGGACAGCAACTGATCCAGTTCGTGACGGCCGATAATGGCGCGCAACGTTGTTTGCGCCACCAGCTGACTGGCGCCGTACCAGCCATTCACCTTGATGACCGAGGCAACCGGGTCGACCACCTGGAAGTACGCCACGGCATCGACCACCACGGTGACGTTGTCTTTCGTGATGACCTGCTGCGGCTGAACCGGCACCGCCATGGTCTGGAGGTTCACCCGAATGATTTTGTCGATGATCGGCACGATGAAGAAAATGCCCGGCCCCTTCGCGCCCACGCACCGTCCGAGACGGAAGACGACGCCGCGCTCGTATTCCTGAACGATGCGGACTGATTTCGCGAGAATCACGATCAACAGGAAGACGAGAAAGGCAACAACGGGAAGCACGACGTTCATGGATGCATGCTCGCACATTGATGAGGCACCAGACTGATGCTTCACGATGATGGCGGTATAGATCGATGCTCACTTCCCGTACAGGCGGTTGGTAGAGATCAACTCGACGTCGGCTCGGGTCGAGGACAGCTTCGTAAGGTTTCGGTCGAATCCGTTGGCAGAAAAGAGAAGCAGCCGGGCGTTGCGATCCTCGAGCGAGGGCAGAAGTGATCGAATGTGTTCGAGGCGAGCGAGGTCGGCAGATCCTCTTGGTGACGTCGTGTGCTTGGCTTCGCCGAGACCCACGACAACCCCCGAAGCGGTGGTGGCGACCACGTCAACTTCGTGGCTCCTCCTACCCTTTGCGTCGGCGACGGCCGTACTTCCGACCGAGGACACGGACGCGAGACCGAACTCATCGCCGTAGCGCGCCGTCGCTTCACGACAGAGTCGTTCGAAGTGTGGTCCGACCACCTGGCTGCGCCACGTCGCTGCACTCTCTGCCCACACCGCCCGCTGCTGGCGCTGCCGGATCCGCGTGCGGTTTGGCTGGATAATCGCGTCGTGAAACGTGATAAATGGATCAGCGAGCTCGTATCGCGATCGTCGGGCTCGGAGCGGATCAGGCACCCGGATAAGCAAGCCCGCCTCGGTCAAACGCTCTATCGGCCGAGCCAACGCAGATGCCGGTCGTCCGGTTCTCGCCGAGATTCCAGTCGGCGTTCTGTCGCCACGCGCTACTGCGGTAAGGATCGACCGATACACGTTGGCCGAAAGCGACGACGATTCAAGCACCAACGTGTCCTCCTCAAGCAGCGGCGACGCTGGAGTGAGCACTCGGGTGGTGATCCACTCGTTGAATTCGCGCAAGGATGCCGGTCCTTCGGTCATGACATCGCGGTAGCCCGGGAGCCCACCAAGCGCTGCGTTGAGAAGAACCGAAAGCTGCGGGTCGGCGGCAGTTCCCCAATACGACGCCGACAGTCGGAAGACGAACGCATCAATCACCTGCGCAAGCTGGGCTCGTCCAAAGAGCGGCTGATCGCGGTCGAGAAGGTGCGAGATTTGAGCTACAGCAGATCCGCACAGAATCAGCCGATTGCTTCCGACCCCGGTCTGCCTGCTCGCATCGATTGCGCGTTGAATTACAGATGGAAGCTCCGGACTCGCCTCGCACAGATACCCGAACTCATCAAGGACGATGACAGGGCAATCAGGTAAGGCAACAAGACCGGCGATCGCGTCAGCCCACGATGGGTAGGCCACCATACCAACACCGAGCCGTGCACCTACAAGACGCCCCAGATCGGCCAGGCTGATGGCCACGTCCTGGCGCACCGCTTCGACGTACAGCCCGCCGGCCGCCTGGGCAAGCGCAGCCAACAGGACCGATTTGCCAGCGCGCCGCGGGCCCCATACCACTCCGAGCCGAGTCGGCTGGCGCACAAAAGCAGAGAGTTCGGCCCACTCGTCAACTCGGTCAAAAATTCCTGCCGGGTGCTGCATTTTCATATGCTACAAAGTATATCAGTCTTTCGCATATAGAATGCCGTGGCAGGCGCCTTCCGTCTGAGTCAGTTCTTGAGGTCCTGGCTGCGCAACTCACGAATGCGCTCCTGCAGGAACGAAAACGCCGTACGTCCTTCGGCCAACACGACGTCGTTGGCCGGATGCAGGAATAGCGGAACCGATACCCTTGGCCGCGTTGCGGATTCACCGGTCGGGTTCGTAACCCGGTGCGGCGTGGACGGGTAGTAGCCGCCGCTCGCGAGCTGCAACATGTCGCCGGCGTTGATAGCGAGGCTGCCGAAGTCACACGGCACGTCGTGCCAAGCACCGTGAATGTCACGCACCTGCAAACCGGGTTCGTTCGATGCCGGCAACACCGTGATGAGGTTGATGTCTTCATGGGCTGCAGCCCGAATAGCCCCGGGCGGTTCATGACCCGTCAGAGCCGGATAGCGAAGAATGCGCAACAACGTGTTCTTGCTTCCGTCGAGCATCTTCGAGAGCGGCACGCTGAACTTGGCGGCGACTTCCGGTGGGGTTTCGGCTTCAACCCAGTCGAGCAGTTCCTTCGCAAGGTTGGTGGCCTGGTCGTAGAAACGCAGAGCTGCGTCGGTGACCTCCGTTGGATACTTCCCCCACGGGTAGACGTGGAAAAACTCCTTGATGTCCTTGATGTCATTGCCCTTGGCCGTCTCGCTGACAGCGGCCGAGAAATAGCCGTCCTGGCTGTCGGCGCTAAACGGGTACTTGAACTTGGCGTCGGTGGCGAAGAACGCGAGCCAGTCGTCATACACCTTCTGCACCAAATCAGCCTCCAGCGGATGATTGGTGAGCACCGCAAACCCGGTGTTTTTCAGCGACCGCGTGAAGTCGGCTGCGGCGGAAGAGGATCGATAGTCAACGACGGCAACCTGCATGCATCCATCTTCGCGCGCTGAAATGAGACTGGCTTGGCGACAGCGGACTTCCGAGCAGGGTCAAGCACATCGATGACAGTTCGACTGATCCGCACCGGCCGATCTGCCTGACGGTAAGAAAGTAGGTTACCGTCAGCAAAGCAGCAGGAAGAACCGCACCGGACAAGGAGTCAGCCACGCGTTCACCGACTCTCAGCAGTATGAGCATCGACGACTACGAGGGGGCGGTCGACATAGCCCAACTTCAGGTAGAAGGCCCGGGTTGGTGCAAAACTTTCCGCACTCGACGTTTCGAGGAGGCTCGGGTGCGCGAGTACTACGGCCCCGGTGACGACAAAGTCGTGTCCTGGAAAATGCTCAATCCGACGACGTCCGCCGGGTAAGCGCGTACAGCGCGACGGCAGCCGCAGCGGAAACGTTGAGCGAGTCGACGCCGGAAGATATAGGAATACGGACGCGGCGGTCGGCTGCCGCCATGGCATCGTCGGAGAGGCCAGGGCCCTCGGTGCCGAGGATGATGGCGACCTTGTCGGTGCGGGCGAAGGTGACATCGTTGAGCGATTCCGCGTCGTCATCGGGCGTAAGCGCAAGCGTGACGAACCCAGCATTGCGTAGTAACTGGAGACCGTCGGGAAGACGGGGAATGGTGGCGTGGGGAAAGCCGTACACCGTCCCCATCGACACACGGCTGGCCCGGCGGTAGAGCGGGTCGGTGGAGTCGACGTCGAGCAGGATGCCGTCGAAACCGAACGCTGCCGCGGTGCGGAAGATCACGCCGAGATTGGTTGGGTTCATCACCCCACCCAACACGACGAGGCGACGGGCTCCGCGCAGCACGTCGATGACCGACATCTGCGGTCGACGCTCAAACAGACCGAGGCTGCCGCGATGTACCGCCAAACCGGTGATACGACGGAGCAACTCTGGACTAGCGCCAAAAACGGGTACCTCGTCGGCGAGCACCGCGGGAAGCGGCTCGGTGCGCGTCGCATCGATGATGACGGCGAGCGGACGGTAGCCCGCCAGCACGGCGCGGTCGATGAGGATGTCGCTCTCGGCCACAAATTGTCCGTCGACAACCCGAAGCTCACGATCACGCAGACCGACAAATGCGGCGATTCGCGGATCAGCCGGGTCATCGACCCAGATGATGTTGCTGCTCACGTGGTCAGGCAGGAGGGGAAGCGGCAGGCGCAGCCGCTGCGGCCTTGGCAACGGCAGCGACAGCGCGGGTGACCGGCGTACCTGTGGCCACCAAATCAATGACCGGGTCGTCGATGCCAGCGTCTTGTGCAGCGATGGCAGTGGCCTTGGCCGACTCGACCACACGCAGCAAGACATTGCGACCCTTCGACCAGTCACCGAAGCTGACGCCTTCAGCCGGCTCCATGCGCTCGAGAATGGCAGCTGCGGTTTTCTTCACCATCATCTGTGATGCACCAGCCAGCGTGCCGTTGATGATGGGCGAAAGGTTGCGCAGCTTCTCGGCATCCGCGCTCTCTCCGATGCGATCCAGCGCCAAAGGGCAGCAGTAGCGGATAGCCCAGTCAAGGGTCCGCAGCTTGGAATCGGTATCGGGAAGTGTGTACGTCACCCACCTAGTTTGGCCTGTCTGAACCGCCGAGTACACCTGACCACGACGGAAACTCTTGAAGTTGTCTAAACTTGACAGCTGAGCGAGAGCTACCGGCCGGTAGCGAGGACGGGAGTACCCGTCGATCTGCCCTCTCCGCAGATTGCCCCTTGATGCCAGCGGAAGGCCCCACCGTGACTGCAAATGCTGTCTACCACCACCAGCGAGCCGGAATTGTCAGCGTGTCGGCCGTTGACGCTCCAGAGGAAGTCACCTCCGTCTGGATCGACGAACAGTTGCAGGGTGCCTACGAACGAAACGGTCTTCGCCCCGGGCTCCTCGCCGAACTTGCCGGCATTCACGCGCGCCGTTGGTGGCCTGAGTCCATGACGTTCGATCACGCAGCGGCTCAGGCAGGCGAGGTTGCCATCCGGCAGGCAGGTATCGACCGCAGCCAGATTGGCATGCTGATCTCCACCTCGGTCTGCAAACACCACCTTGAGCCATCCATCGCGTGCGCCGTTCACGACCGTCTCGGGCTGCCTACCTCGTGCATCAACTTCGATCTGGCGAATGCTTGCCTTGGCTTTGTGAACGCAATGCATCTCGCCGCCACCGCCATCGACGCCGGCCACGTTGACTACGTGTTGATTGTCGACGGAGAAGGCAGCCGTCAAACCCAACTGGCCACCATCGCAAGGTTGCAGCAGGAGACCTCATCGGCCGCCGACATCTTCGACGAGTTCGCCTCCCTGACCCTCGGGTCGGGTGCCGCGGCAATGGTCATGGGCAACATGGACAAGCATCCCGACGCCCATCGCTTCGTCGGTGGCGTGGCCCGAGCAGGCACGCAGCATCACAAGCTCTGCATCGGCGATCTCGACAAGATGAAGACCGACACCCGAGCGCTGCTCGAGGCCGGACTCGACCTGGCCGAAGGGGCGTGGAAAGCCGCCGGTGAGAACTTTGACTGGCAAGAAGGTATGGACTGGTACATCGTTCACCAGGTGTCGTCGGTACACACTCGCCTTATGTGTGAGCGCCTGGGCATCGACCGCGAGAAAGTTCCCCTCACCTATCCGAAGTTCGGCAACGTCGGGCCCGCGGCCATTCCGATCACACTGGCGAAGCAGGTTGACCTGATCGTGCCTGGCCAGCGGGTGTTGTGTATGGGCATTGGCTCAGGCCTCAACATCAGCTTTACCGAGATCATATGGTGAACTCGGTCGGACTCACTCCGACCCTGCCCGCCGCGGCGACATTCGAACGATGGGGCCTAAACCCGGCATGGTCCCGTCTTGTCTCGGTGCCGAGCCACGACGGGTTGACCTACACCTGGCATGTGCTTGACACGGCACCGGCCGATCCCATCGGCACCATCGTGTGTATTCACGGCAACCCAACCTGGTCGTATCTTTGGCGAAGTTTTCTCGCTATGTTCGGCGATCGCTATCGGGTTGTCGCCGTTGACCAGCTGGGTATGGGGTACTCGGAGCGAACGGCACCGCGCCGCTACGCAGCCCGGGTGCGGGACATCTCCGACATCTTGACTGCGCTCGACGTGTCGGGTCCGGTCATCCTGGCCGCGCATGATTGGGGCGGTGCCATCGCGATGGGCTGGGCCGTCGCCAACCCTTCTCGCGTGCGGGCGATGGTGCTTACCAACACCGGTATCGCCGTGCCTGCGGGCACTCGGGGCCCGGCCCTCATTCGTTTCGCTGCGGCAAGCGGTGTCACCGAGCTCGCCTGCCGACGTACGCCTCTCTTTGTCGCTGGCACCGCATGGCTGTCGGGTCGATTGATGACGAAGACCGCACGCGAGGCGTACCTCGCGCCGTATCGAGGCGCGGCCGCCCGCACTGCCATCAAGTCGTTCGTGGCCGATGTTCCCTTCTCGCCCAAACACCCTTCATCTGGTGCGTTAGCCGAGGTGGCGTCAAAACTGCGCACGCTCGACGTACCCGTGCTGTTGGCCTGGGGCGGGCGGGACCCCGTCTTCTCCGACGCCTTTGCCGATGATCTCGCCAGCCGGATTTCGCACGTCGATCGACACCGCTTCGCCAAGGCTGGTCACCTCGTTGTGGAGGAGGCCGATGTCGCGAGTGTGGCCAACACCTGGATAACGAACCTCGGTCGCGCCGTGGTGTCCCCCAGGGCAGAACAACCTGACGCGGCCCGACGCCCGCTGTGGGCCGCGCTTGAATCCCGAGCCGACGACGCGTCACTCGCATTTCTCGATGGGGCCACCGGCACCAGCACGTCATGGGCTGATCTCCATCAGCGGGTGAAGCGCATTGCTGTCGGATTACGGGCCACTGGGCTTGAACCCGGTGACCGCGTCGCACTGCTCATCCCACCCGGTCCCGACCTGGTGGCAGTGCTGTACGGCTGCTGGCGAGCCGGCCTCGTTACCGTAATGGCCGACAAGGGACTCGGCCTACGTGGGCTCGGGCGAGCCATTCGCGGATCTCGCCCAGCCTGGATCATCGGCCCAACGAATGCCCTTGCGGCGGCACGCACGATGCGTTGGGCACCCGGAGCGCAGGCCATCCAGGTGGGTGGCCGAGCCGTGCCCGGGTTGTCCGTACACAGCACGCTTGATCAAGTAGCGGCTCGGGGCACGGCCGCTGCCCCTGCGCCACCCGCTGCAACGGACCCGGCCGCCGTGCTGTTCACATCGGGCGCCACCGGACCGGCGAAGGGGGTGCGCTATCTGCATGGTCAGCTTGAAGAGCAGCGGGACGCGTTGGTCCGCACATACAACATCACCAACGATGATCGTCTGGTTGCTGCCTTTGCTCCGTTTGCGCTGTACGGCCCGGCTCTTGGCATTCCGTCGGCCATTCCTGACGTTGATGTCACCGAGCCGGCCGCACTCACCGCCAGCGCTCTGAACGACGCCTGCACCGCAGTCAACGCCACCTTGGCGTTCGCTTCTCCGTCCGCACTTGCGAATGTTGTTGCAACCGCAACGACATCATTTCTTGGTCTGGCTCGCCTGCGGCTGGTTCTCTCGGCTGGCGCACCGGTGCAACCAGCGCTGCTGCGATCCGTTGCTCGACTTTGTCCTGCCGCGGACTTACACACGCCCTATGGCATGACCGAGGCGCTTCCCGTTGCCGACATTGATCTCGTGACGATCAATGGCACAGGTCCCGGGCGCGGGGTCAACGTCGGGCACCCTTTACACGGTGCGCGGGTGCGGATCGACCCACTCAGTCACACCATGGGTCGGGTACTGGTATCTGCGCCTTGGCTGTCTGATGGCTATGACGGATTGTGGGCCACAGAGGCGGCAGCCCGCTCGGTCGACGCCGATTCGGTCTGGCACGACTCCGGTGATGTCGGGCATCTTGACGCCGACGGTTCGCTTTGGATTGAGGGTCGCGGCGTACACATCGTGTCTACCGTGAATGGCCTGCTGACACCGGTCCCCATTGAGATCGAGGCCGAAACAGTTCAGGCCATCGGTCGCGCTGCAGCCGTCGGCGTTGGTCCGATCGGGGTGCAGCAACTGGTGGTTGTGGTGGAGGGTGCCCACGACGGCCTGGCGCCACCGTCGGTTGCCGACGCCGTTCGGCAGGCGGTCACCGCGCCGGTCGCGGCGGTGCTGAGCCGCAAGAAGTTGCCCGTAGATATTCGCCACAACGCCAAGATCGATCGAGCCGCGCTTGCCGCATGGGCGACGGACGTGCTCGATGGAAAGCGGGCCAGAACGTGAAAGTTCTGGTGACCGGGGCGACCAGCCTGTTGGCCCGCACCACCGCCGAGGTACTGCTAGCGCGGGGCGACGAGGTGGTGTGCCTGCAACGAGGCCGGTCGACGTTGGCGGCCGAGCAAGTCACCGCCGATATCCGAGATGCGACGGCCGTACGACGCGCAGCGGATGGGTGTGACGCCATCGTGCACGCCGCAGCCAAGGTCGGCGTGGTCGGCTCGTGGGACGACTACCGGGGCATCAACGTGGACGGCACCACCAACGTCTTGGCCGCAGCCCGAGCATCTGGAATCGAACGCATCGTGTACGTCTCTTCTCCGTCGGTCGCCCATGGGGGCGACGCCATCGCCGGACTTGCTGCCGAGCCGCCGGTACTCGGGCGCAAGAACGCCTTCTATGCCGAATCCAAAGCGATGGCCGAACAGGCGGCGCTGGCTGCGAACGCCAGCGACCTTGCCGTGGTCGCGATTCGTCCGCACCTCGTGTGGGGGCCCGGTGATACACAGTTGGTTGGCCGCATCGTTGACCGAGCCAGAAGCGGACGGCTGACCCTGGTGGGAGGGGGTGCCGCTCTCATCGATACGACGTACATCACGAACGCAGCCGAGTCGCTTGTGGCCGCACTCGACCGGGTTCGTCCTTACGCGGCGTGCGCAGGCCGTGCCTACGTCATTGCCAACGGCGAACCTCGACCGATCCGCGATCTGGTCGCCGGC
>JANMCE010000011.1:0-11515 GCA_031360915.1 Actinomycetes bacterium
TGCCCTCCCCCGATTTGTAACGGTCTCCGAATCCAGTGCATGGAATCGACGCTCATCCCGGTAGCGCGGCTGAGGTTGGCCGTGTTCGACAACGAGGCAGTTCGCTCAGCGAGAAGGCTAAGAACGGTCTGAAACTCCACGTTCTCGCCAATCCGGCCCATCTCGACGATGTCCCGCTTACTTACTGTGCGGATGTAATCGGCAAAGAACTCCATGCGGTCCCGGCCAGTCAAGGCAGCGACGGCCTCCGGGTAGCCGCCTGTACACACTCGATCAAAGATGTTGCTGCGAGCTAGGCTCGGAGACGACTCCGAACTTTGAAGTAGTGCGTCCGTCGGGATGAAGAGGCGATCGATGATCCGATCGCCGGCATCGGTAAGCCCGTCGATTTCACCCTGGCTGAATGTCCAGAGGTCAACGAACCGAATGCGGCCAGCAAGCGACTCCGAGAGCCGTGGCTCGGTGAGAAATCGCGTTGAGCCAGCTAGGACGGCTTGACCCCGGTCGCTAGAGCTATCGAGCAATTCTTTGATAGCAAGAACGAGTGGGTCACCACCACGTTGGACCTCGTCGATCATGAGTGGCTTGGGCCGGTCTTGCACGAAGCCGGCCGGGTCGGTCCGCGTAAGCCGAAGGTGAGCCGCCCGGTCAAGCGTCATCAGCCGCCGAGGGTCTCGTGCAGGATTCGCAGCAATTCGCTCTTGCCTGATTGACGCGGGCCGTGAATGACGACCCCGCGGGCAGCGGCGACTTTCGTCGGGCGACGTCGGTGGCATGTCGGGGCCGAAGCTCTGTCCTAGTGGCCACCCTAACGCGTCTCCGTTTTTCGAGCCGCTAGTTTTGCGTGTTTTGTGCCGCTGAGTTTGCGCTTATTGTTATTCTAGATTCTGCGGATTTGCCGAGACGTTTGGCGGTGATGTCGGCGGCCGAGCGCAAGGTGTCGTGGCGCTGGCTCTAGGTGGGTGAAGGTCACGACGCCGGGGAGAACGGCGGCGAGGTCGGCTGTGAAGTCTTCGGCGATTTGGTGGGCCTCGTTCAGGGTCAACGAACCCGGGATGACGACATCGACGTAGACGAAGCGTTGTCGGCCTGACTCCTGTGTGCGCAGCGACTGGAAGTCAACCGCTCGTTCGCGACGGTACCGGTCGATGACCTCGGTGACCTTCAGCGCATCGTCGGCGGGCAGTGCCGCATCGAGAAGGCCAACAACGGACCGGCGCAGCAGTTGGTAACCGACGCGAATGATGTTGAGACCGACAAACAGCCCGATGATCGGGTCCAGCGCTTTCCAATGAAGGATCGGCACCAGCGAGATCGCGACAAGCACGCCCACCGTGGTCCAAACATCGGTCATCAGATGTTTGCCGTCGGCCTGCAACGTCATCGACCTGTGTTCCCGGCCGACACGGATCAGTAGCTGCCCGACAACCAGATTGATCACGGCCGCCAGCGCGGACAGCCCGAGGCCGATTCCGAGTTGTTCGACCGCGACAGGGTGGAGCAGCCGTTGCACCGAAGTCACGACGATGGCGACGGCCGCCGCGACGATCATCGTTCCCTCGACGGCGGCAGACAAGTACTCAGCGTTTCCATGCCCGAAGTGATGAACGTCGTCGGGCGGTTTACTCGAGGTGCGGACCGCTATCAGACCAACCAAAGCGGCGACCAGGTTCACAACCGACTCCAGAGCATCGGAGAGAAAGCCGACCGACCCGGTCAACCACGCGGCGATCGACTTCAATGCGATCGTCGCGACCGCGGCACCAACCGAGATCAGCATCCAGCGAACGAGCAGGCGATGTTGCGCCGATGCAGCGGTCAAGCCTTGACCCTCTCACCGACCAGCACGATTGCGTCTTGCGTGCCGTCTGGCTGAGGTTCGCGTTCCGTCACGACGACGAGGAACCGCGTGGGGAGGCTGATGAGTTGGGTAACGTCGAGCCCTTGTTCGGGAAGCACGTGACCGATCGGTTCGATGGTCCAGTCCGTGCCGTTGCCTGCAACAGCGACTGAGAGCTTGCTCAAGGTTGGTGCGGGCAAGCGGCCAAGGGCTTCCGTGCTGCCAAGTGCGATGAGCCCGGCGTGACCGACACCGATTGACGGTTCGGCGTTGAGGCAGCAGTTGCGCAGCCAGTTCATTCCGTTGAACGCTTGTTTCGCTACGGCATCGTCCAGCACAAGGGTGGTGCGGTTGACAATGGAACGAACACTCCTTGGCGATGCCCCATCGTCGATTGCGAAGTATTCATCACCAGCGCCTCGACCGCCTATGTGGGTGACATCGCCTGCGAGGCGAGCAAAGGTTTCCCAGCCAGCGTCGAGCGACGAATAGTCGATGTTGCCGATCGGTGCCGATGGTCCGAATATGGTCGTTATCGGGCCGAGCGTGCCGGATTCGTGGAGTGTCCACCAGATGTACTGCCATCCGACGCTAGGTATCGCGCCTTTGAATCGCCTGTTCACCTGTCGACTGAAAGGTGCCCCGCCGTCGCCGACAAACACCAGTTGCGTGTCGGCGTCGCTACCAGGTTCTGGGCCCGCGCCGACCGCCGCAATGATCCGATTTCCGGCGACCGCCACGTGAGACGACAGCGGATCGTGTGCAAGGCCGAGCTCGCCAAGATCGAGAACCGTAACTACCCACGCGTCGCTGTTGAGTGAGATCGCGAGGGCGGGAACTCTGAGGTTGCCGCTTGTGGTTGTGCCAATGACGGCCAAGAGGTCGTGCGAGCGGGAGGCATCGGTCGCCTCGAACCCCGCAGGCAACGGCTGGTTACGCCAAGTGACGCCGTCGTCGGACACCCAGACAACAGTTGGCGTGCTCGAATTGATCGAGGTGAGACCGAGCCCGTCACTGCGAACGTGGCCATTGTACGGCCCGGCCAGAACGGTTGATCGACTCCAAACGACGCTAAGCGGCTGACCACCGCTTGACGGAGGCAATGGCCTGCGCGGAGTCAACGCAGCGGTCGAAGGCGTCGTCGACTCCGTTGTCCGAGTGACCGCTATCGTCGAAGTCGACGGGACGGTCGCTTGTGCGGCCGTGCTCGCCGTTGCTGCTGACGTCGTTGACGTCGTTGACGGGCTCGTGCTGATAGCCGCCGTGGATGAGACGGGAGCGACCGAGGTGCTCGACCCGCATGCCGCAAGGACCAGCGCTCCAGAGATCGCCGATCGAACCGCGAGCCAGATTGATCGATCACTGAACTGTCTGGCGGTCATGAGAGCTTCATGTGTCCGCTGGTTCGGTTCACCATGAACAACAACATGCCGATGACCATCGCAACGGTGACTATTGTTGCGACGATGCCGCAAATGCGGCCGGCACGTGACCGGCCGGGCTCGTGATAGCCAGCCGCGTTCGCTTCCTTCCGCAGTTGCGATCCCATGATCCACGCAGCGATACCGGCGGGCGGGAACAGGAAAAGCCCGACGATACCGAGTACCAATATGGTCGTTGCTCTCAGGTCGTAAGGGTTGACGGGTGTCCAGCGGTCATGAGCAGTCGGCAGCGACACCGGAGCGGGTGGATCGATCGAAATCGGAGCCGTTTGGATCGTTGGTGGGTTTGGTAAGTCGTTCGTAGGCATGTTCGACGTCCTCACGTACAAAGTCGCGTTGGAGGCAGGCGCCACGGGTGAACGCGATCTGCCCATTTCGGGATGGCTTGGCGCTCAGTCGAACTTTGCTTTGGCCGATTGGAAGGTGTCGGTAACTGCCGCACCGAGCGATTCGCCGATGCGATTGAGGTCGTCGCGAATGGCTTGATCTTTGACGGCCTCCCGCACAGGCACGAACGCCTTACCAACCGCATGGCGCAGACCGGCAACGGCGCCTTCCAACGCCTCTCGCTCCGGAGCGTTGTCCGAGAACGCCTCTTCCATGTGCTGCTTGAGGCGAAGGCCAAGCCCCTCCATGGCATCAACGACGTCCTTCCACGATTCCGTGATTCCCTTGGTGCTCATTACAACCTCCTTCTCTCCAGTCACGCGTTAGGTGACAGATATAACAATGCGCCGATCAGACAGCTCACGACAGGGCACATTGTCCCGTCCACCCGCTGCGGTAACGACTGGTGGAAGTGACCTTCCCTACCCGCTCGGTCGGGGTCAGTCGCGAAGGCGTCACGACTGTGTTGAATGAAGAAGGTGTGGTCGTGACCCTTACTCGGAGACCGTTACACATCGGGGGAGGTTGACGGGGTTGGCATGATCGGGTTGTGGTTCGTCTTCGGTTGGTGTTGCGTGGCGTGAGCCCGTTGATCGTGCGCACGATCGAGGTCCCTGCCGCGGTGACTCTGGCTGTGCTGAACCGGGCGATGTTGGTCTGTTTCGGCTGGTCGGGTGAGCATCTGCACGAGTTCACGGTCCGAGCGGTCGGCTACTCAAGCGACTGGCCGGTCGATGCTCATGATTCCCGCAACGTGACGCTCCACAGCCTCGAACTACGGGCGGGTGAAGGGTTCTGGAGGGCGTACGACTTCTTCGCCAGCTGGAATGTCGACGTCCGCGTCGAAGCAGTTCCAGCCGACACGGCATTGCGGATCTCGTGTTTGTCTGTCCGGCGTGCCCGGCCCACCGGAATGGCGCGGCGGACACGCAGGCTTCCGTGCGGGCAGAACGCCCATAGCCTGTCGGAGTACATCGAATGCCTGCTCCAACTCCGAGCCCACGTGAATAAGGACGGGCATCGGGTTGATCCTTTCGATCTGCTGCAGCGGTTCGAGGCCTTGTCGCTTTGGGTGTTGGGGGATCGGTTCGATAAAGCTGACGTGAACGGGCGGCTTCCCACGTTGGAGGTCCCGTCATCCGTTTCATCGTCCAAGTCCGGATAGAACCCGACACCAACAGCCACAGCGACGTCATCGATATCGCTGTCATAGAGCGGGATGTGTTGTCGTCGGCAATAGCATCCGGCGTTGAGCACGAAATCTCGTGTCAATAACGGTGGTTTTTGAGACGCCAGCCGCTTCAAACTCAAACTGGCCAAATCGGCGTTCCAGAAGCCGTGCGCGAAATCAACGTCTCACAATGATCAGACAAATGGTTTCTGAAACGTTCACGTTCGTAGGTCATCTTGGCGGCAACGCGAGGGTCCCGACGATCGATCAGCACCCAGACTCTGAAGCGATGCCGTGAAAGCGGCAGGAAAGTTTTCGGGCTTCACCGATACGGCATCCGCCACAATCCAGACCAAGGCCGCAGCTTCCGCACGAACGGGTCGAAGGCTAAAGGGAGCGGCTGACGGTGATGGCGCGAGCGACCATGCCGAAGGTTTCAAAGAAGTTCTTTGTGTGGCGATCTCCTGGGAGCGCGACCGCGTCAAGGGTGGTGCACGAGCGGCCGCGTGCCCAGGCAATGGCTTGATTGAGCAGTTCCTCGCCGACGCCGAGCTCGCGTGCCTCCGGTTCGACGTAGATGGCTTCGATCCGCGCCGCCATTGCTGCCGATGACAGGACGGCGTAACCAATGACGGCGTCGTCGATCAGCCCGGCGAACACCACCACGTTGGGCGATCCGAACCGGGTCGAAAGGGTCCAGGCAACGCCGTCTACATCCAGGTGCACCGCTCCGCCGCGGACGGGCCGCACGGTCTCTCGAGCCTCGGCCTCAAGCGAACGGAGCCGTGGCAGGTCATCCGTAGTAGCGACCCGCGCGCTTATCTCGATAGGGGTCACGCGTTGAGCTGATCGACGCGGCCAAGTACGGTGCGGCGGTTGCGATGGGCCTTTTCATGCTCGGCCACCCGGTGCCGCTCGGTGGGCGTGAGGGCATCGAGCAGCCCGATGATCTGGGCGGCGGTCAGGGAGCCGTAGTTCGCGATTGGCATCGGTGGAACGACGACGGTATCAATCGGTGGAGCGGTGGGTTTTGGCGCCAAAAGCTTTTCGATCTCGCGCCGGGCCTGATTGACGGTAATGGTTCCGATCATGCGCGCCGAACTGATCTGCTGGTTGACCTCTTTCAGGCCGATCGGCTCCACCTTGGGGAGGTTGTCCCAGAAGGCGAGAGCCAGCCCGATCGGCGCGAAAAGTGCGAATTCAAGCAACTGTTCGAGCGGAGGCCTGGACTCGGTCATGACGACGTTCTACACGCAGTCGCTGCAAAGTTTCTTCTTGGCGTCTGCGAGTTGGCCAGGATGCTTCACCAGGAAGCAGGACTGGCACACGAATTCGCCGGGGCGCTTGGGCTGGATGCGATCGACCGGATCACCGCGGTCATCGACCTCTACTTCGTCATCCTCGTCCGGCTCCTCCTCAGAGGTGACCAGGCGATCCTTCAGAATGGTGTCGAGGTCGGCTTCGACATCATCGGGATCGACGATGTCGTCATCGTCGTCCTCCTCTTCGGTGGCGGCGAGTCGGCGGGTGGTGGCAGCCGGTTCCTCCTCGACGTCTTCGACATCGTCGATGACACTGTCGTCGTCACCGACGAATGCATCATCTTCCTCGTCGACCTCAAGGTCTTCTACGTCCAGATCGTCGGGATCGACCAGGTCGTCGACCAAGTCCTCCTCTTCGAATTCGATTTCTTCTTCGGGGATTTCGTCTTCATCAGCCATGACGGGGCGGCATCATACGGGGTTCCGCGACGAAAAGCGCCACACCATCAGGCTGCGTTCAAAAACATCACGCGACGCGTCAAGATCTTGCGGGCGTATTGCAGGCCAGAACGGCTCGGTCCAGACCGTCGCACGGAGGTTTCGCCCTCAAAATAGGCTGCTAACGCCTGTTCTCCGTTTCCGGGGAACGCTTTGATGAGGTAACGCAGATAGTGGGCAGTCATTCGTAAATTGTCCTGCAGATTGCGCGGATCAAGCCCAGGTTCACCCATGATCCAGCCGGAGATGTATCGCGAGGTACTCGGTAGGAGCTGGCCCACACCAACCGCTCGATCAGCTGAACGGGCGAATTGGCTCCACCTCGACTCGGTATAGGTAAGGGCCATGAGCAGGTCGACGGAAACCCCGGCCTCCTTCGCACTGGCCCGGAACATCGGGATGAGCGCCCGCTTTTCCGCATTATTGATGTCGGATGGAAGCTCGCCCGTCGGCGAAAGGGGCGCAGCAACGTCCTTCGGGACCTTGAGTACCTGTCCGGGACGTATCGTCGTCTTGGCGGTCATGGCGTTCGCTTGAAGGAGAGTCTTGAGCGACACACTAAACCGGGACGCGATTACTGACAGGGTGTCCCCCGACTTTACGGTGTAGTTCGAACTGGCCGCCGCGTGCGCAGTGGCTGCCAACGTCGGCGTACCAAGTAACAGGCCAATCGCGAGAGCGGCGATACGAACAAAGCTACGGAAAACGGGCAACGCAAAAACCTCCACGGTGCCGCCCGCAGTAAGCAGTGTACCGCTCACGGCCCACGGTGTCTGCTGCGCTGTGTCTCCCGCGGCCGTGGCGCGTCAGTCGGAGGTCAGGATCCGGCGCTTCTCGGCCTGACGCTCGGCTTGCAGCCGTTCGAGACCGGGATCGGCCGAGTTCACATGGGTCATGGCGGCGGCAATGGCCCGGTGACCGGCCTGTTCTGCGATAAGGCGGTGCATTTCCAAACACACCCGCCGATACGACGGATGTCCCTGCGGCGCCGTGCGTAGCTCAAGTATGTGCATGGCTTCGCGGGCGTTGAACTGCATGACGTACCGCACCCGGTACGACATGGACACGGTGTAGGAAGCCTCAGCAGGAAACTCCGGGGACAGCGCCGCGTACAGATCGGCCGATCGCTCCATGGTCTCGTTGAACACATCGGCGACCCCGGCTTCATCGACGAGATCGGGTCGGCTGAAGCCATGGGCAGGTGATAGTCGCTGCCAATCGATGGTCATCAGGCGGTGACGTTGGAGGTCACGGAAGGCTCCGTAATCGCCGAGAACGTCAAAGCGGTAGTCGGTGCGCTCGAAGGCCCGCCCGGGCTTGTGGCGTCGATTCTGGCGGTCTCCAACGGAAGCGTGCAGAACGCTTGACTTCTCGGCCGTCGACATCGTGCGAACCTTGGCCAAGATCTGCTCTTCGGAGAGCGACAGGTGCGGGTAAAGCGTGGCGGCGATCAGTTTGTCCTCGCCCTCGGGATCCCAGTCAAGCAGCGTGACCTCGGCCCCATCGTGCGGCGCAACGTCGTTGAACAAACCGTGGGCCACCGTGGCCGTTGCTTCGCGAGTGGATTCGAGATAGCTCGACCAGACCACGCCACGGTCGGGCAGATCGACGCGTCGCATGAAGGTGGGGATGACCTTGCGGAGTTCGACCAACATGAGGTCGGCGTAGGCGCGCGCCTCTGGCAGCGGGTGGGCCCGCATACGCAGCAGCAGGTTCTCGTAACCCTGACCCGATCCGTAGATACCCAGGTTCGACAAGGTCGATGCCGGCAGCATGCCACGGGCCGCATCGAGTGCCTTGGCCCGGATGGCCTGGCGGTACACGAAGTCGCTGTCGGTCGGCAGCTGCGGCACTGTGGCGCGCAGATGGTCAATGACTGCCTGCACGACGGTCGTGTAGGCCTCGAACGTGCGGTCCATGTCGGCCACATAGCGAGTGCCGAGCGCACTGCCCAAGATTCCCGGATCACGATGAAAGCGGTAGCGACCACCAAGGCGCAGGTCGTAGTTGATGTAGCGGGTGCTCTGCTCGATGTACGACAGCAGACGGCCCCACTCGAGGATCTTGGTGAGCACGTTCGACGCCTGTTCGCACGCCAGGTGAACACCGCCAAGCTGCGCAATGGAATCGTCGCCGTACTCCACAAAATTCTTCTCGTAGAACGCCTCGGCCCGCCCGATACCCACTGTTGCGTCCACACCGTCGTCACCCGACACGTCGAGGTCGCCAACGAACTCATCGAGAAAAAGGCGCCGCAGGCTCTTCGGGCTGCGCGAGTAGCGCGACATAAGGGCGCCTTTGACCAACTCAGGCAGGTTCACGAGGGCGAAAACGGGCCCGTCGACATTGGTGAAATACCGGCGGAGGAGGTCAACTTCAGGCGCGGTGAACTCTTCCGGCAGATACGGTGTCACGTCGTTGAGCTTACGGCCCGGCCCGGCCCCCACGTGGTATTCCCGGGGCTGGCACGACTCAGCCGGCGTCGAACTCGGCCCTGGCGGCCTGCACCAGGCTGGCGTTGGTCCACAGGTCAAGGACGGTGAGCGCCATGGCCTTGGCCCCATCGAGTACGGCCCTATCACCCTCTTCTCCCCCGGCGTAGGCGGCGAACTTGTGCGAGTGAATCGGCACGCCGGCAGGCGCGACCTGCAGCATGGGATGAATGGAGGGCACCAGGTAACTGATGTTGCCCATGTCGGTGGAGCCGACCACCTTTTGTCCCATGCGCGGATCTCGTAGGGTACGGCCGACGTGGGACGCATTGGCGACGAACGATCCGAGCATGGCCGCGTTGTCGCGCATGTCGGAGTAAGCCTCGGCGCCCGTCTTCCATTCGATCTGGCATCCGCAGCCAGCCGCGCTGGCCCCGGCCTCGAGACAGGTCTGCACCCGTTGCTTGAGCGGCTGCAGGCTCTCAACCGTTGGTGATCGCACGTACCACATCGCTTCGGCGCGGTGGGGCACGATGTTGGCCTTGTCGCCGCCGTGAGTGAAAATGCCGTGGACCCGTTCGTCGGTCCCGATGTGCTGCCGTAGCGCGGCGACATTGTTGTAGCCGAGTACCGCGGCGTCGAGCGCGTTTCGTCCCATCCACGGCGCTGCTGCAGCGTGGGCGGCGAGGCCCTCGTAGGTAGCGATCAGCTTTTGCAACGCAACGGTGTTCATCGCGATCAGGTCGGCATCCGCCGGATGGATCATCATCGCGGCCTCAACACCGTCAAACGCGCCGCGCTCGGCCATGACAATCTTGCCGCCGCCACCCTCTTCAGCCGGCGTGCCCAGAATGGTAAGTCGACCGCCGGTCGCCTCGGCCACTGCCGCCGCCGCCAGCCCCGCACCCAGACCCGCCGACGCAATGATGTTATGACCGCAGGCGTGCCCGATTTCAGGCAGCGCGTCATACTCCAACAGCACCGCGATCAACGGGCCGTCACCCGACCCGGCCGTAGCTCGAAAGGCAGTCGGCACATCGAACGCGCCCCGTTCGGTATCAAGGCCCGCGTCGCTCAACGCAGACGTAAGCACGGCATGGGCGTGGTGCTCCTCGAAGCCCAACTCGGGGTGATCATGAATTGAATGCGACACGTCAAGCAGCATCCCCGCGTGCCGGTCGACGAAGTCAGTGATCTGGGTTCGAAGCGTTTCAGTAGTCACCCAGCCCACGTTACGGCAATCAGGGATTCGGAGGCAGGGGTGCCCGGTTGACCGGGAAGGTCATGGGCGCGCCGCCCGGCACTTGTGGCTCAGGCTGAAGCCGCACATACAACACGTAGCTCAGCGTGCGGGCGTCCCCTACCAGGTCGATGCCGACCAGGTAGTCGCCGGCCTCGCTTGGACTTTGGAATGTGGGGTCGCCCTTTTGCTCGACGAGGTCAAGCACAACCGTTCTGTCCGCCACCCGCTCAATGCGGACCGAGACACGGCCATTGAGATCGGCGGGAGTCAATGTGACCGGGCTCCCGGTACCCATCAAGACCCCGGGCATGAAGCGAGCCCGGGCATCGCAGCCTTCGGTGCGAAGAGAGCACTCGGCCAGCATCTCAATCGAGTAGCCGATAGATCCCCACACAATCTTGATGGGAATACCGGCGTGGTAAAAGTTGTCGCCAACAACCGGATTCTGTACCAGCGTGATCTCCGGCAAGCTGATTGACGGCATCGGCACGGCTGACCCCACCGGCGCCTGACCGGGTTCCGGCGGAGCGGGTGTTTTGACCGTCGGAGATTCCATCAGCGTCACGGGAGGGTAGCTGGAATTACTTGCAGAGGTCGAGGGCGCTGATCGGGCCCCAACCGTGACCGGACCACTGACGGATACCCGGCCAGTCGAACTGCAGGAAGCAACCATCACGACGCCAAAGAGGACACCCACCGTTGTCTTCATGAGCGAACTGTAGGTCGCTTCCGGTTTACTTCGTGCGCGAGTCGTCCGGGCTACAGGACGATGGTGAGAGCGTCGGGCTCGACGGTGATGATGAAGTCGGTGAGCGTGGTGACGAGTTCACCGTCGAGCCAGATCTTGGTTGGCCGGAGGCGGAACTCGGCGGTGCTCACACGACGCTGGGCGATGAAAGGGTGCGGTACATGGGTACCGGTCGCCAGTCGTTTGCGCGCCTTCATCCGGTCGCCGAGACCCATCGAGATCTCAAGCACGTCGACGACGCCGTCGTTCGGGTGGCTGCGTGGCGCAACGTCCCAGCTGCCGATGAACTGCGCGTTCATCACGACGGTAATCGGTCCGTGAAGCCAACCATTGCGGGCGACACAGTGAGCGACAAACAACTCGTCCACTCCAACGGCTGTCAGACGACAAAGGTCGATCGGGAACACCATCGACAACGACCCCGACCCATTCAGCGTCCTACAAAGATCGCCACCGGTAACGCCGACCACACGGACACCTTCGGACACGAGC
>JANMCE010000051.1:0-33221 GCA_031360915.1 Actinomycetes bacterium
GGCGCTCCGGCGCTGGCCGCGCAAAAGAGGCGGCCCGTGTCTCCCCCGATCGTGCTCGCGGCGTTGCGCCACGAACTAACCAACAACGCCGGAGTACTCGCTCCCGTCGGCGACCACCCGGCCACCGAGGAGGCGCTACTGCGGGTCGACCGCGAACTCACCGGAATGACCGCTGCGGGTCTGCATCGCCTGTCGACGCTCTCGCGCCGCGCTGGCGATGTCGTACGTCTCCACCGCGCCACGCGCGCCCGGCTCGCCGCGCAGTGGTACGACGAAGCCGATCTGCTGGAAGCGGCCAGTCAGCACCTGGCCTCGCTGCCCCGGCTCGACAAGCGCTTTGGGCCGCTCATCGTGTTCCTGCCGCAACGTCTGTCGCCTCGCGCCCGGAGCTTTCTGGCCATGCTCGCCGACACCGTGTCCACCACCGTCATCGTTGCTATGACGACCGGGCAGGACGCGGATCGCGACGTGATCGATCTGCTCGACGATCTGAAGCTCAGCGTCGGTCTGCCGATGCCCGCGCCACTTCAGTCCGTGACCGAGGTCGTTGCGGCCGACCCTGATGACGAAGTCCGCGTCGCCATCCGACATGTGCTGGCCGGGCTCGAGACTGGACTTCGACTCGATAGATGCGCGCTGCTGTATCCCACGGCCGATCCGTACGGCGCGCTGGTCGCCGACCGGCTCGATGACGCCGGACTGTCGTGGAACGGACCAGACGGCCGAGATCTCAGCGACACCGTGCTCGGTCACGCTGCCATCACACTGGCCGAACTGGCCGGCTCGGACCTGCGGCGAGGCGATGTCTTCGCCTTCCTCGCCAGCATTCCCGCCCGCCACGCCGGTCGACCCATTCCGGTCGCGGCGTGGGAGCGAACGAGCCGGCACGCCGGCATCGTCGGTGGTCGAAAAGAGTGGACCCGACAGCTCGCCAGCCTGCAAGAGCAACTGATCGCTCGGGCCGACAGCTTGGACGAACAGGGTGAGGACGCAAGGGCCGCTCGTCTGCGCCAAGACGCCGAGCGCATCGCTCCGTTCACAGCGTTCATCGACGACTTCTTCACTCGCCTCGATCGGCTGCGGGCACTCAGCAGTTGGAAGTCGGGCACCGGCACGCTGCAAACACTCATCAACCACCTGCTCGGAAACGAGACCGTTCGGGCCCACTGGCCGCTCGGCGAGCAACGCACTGCCGATGAGGTCGAAGCCATTCTCGATCAGCTCTCGAGCCTCGACCCCGTCGACCCTGCGCCCACTCTGATCCGGTTCCAGCGGGCGCTCACCCACGCGATCACCAACGCCTCCATTCGCCGAGGCCGACGCGGCACCGGCCTTGTCGTCGGTCCCCTGGGTGAAGCGCTCGGTCTCGACCTCGATCTCGTCATCATGGTTGGCGCGGCCGAAGGCATCATGCCCGCCATCATCGGTGACGATCCGGTGCTGCCTGATCGCGAGCGGCGCGCCACCCGAGAACTGGACCTCTCGTCCACGCGGCCGTGGCAGCAGCAGCGTGAGTTCCTTGCCGCCGCCGCGGCGGCCGGGCACGGTCGTCTCATCGTCACCTGGCCTCAGGGTGATCTTCGCCGACGAGCGGAACGCCGCCGTTCACGATGGATCGGTCCGCTGCTGTCTCCGGCCGAGACCACGGATGTGGGTGGGTTTTCCCGGTCACTGCGGGAGGCAACCGCGCTGGGCACCGAACATGAAGCGCGCCTGCAGGCGTTGGCGGCCGGCGCCCCTCCCGATCCCGATGACGCCCAGTACCGCCTCGCCGCCACACTCATCTCGGCTCGCTTATCCAACGAGTTCACCGCCTTCGACGGTCACGTAGGCCCGGAGGTTGCCAACGTCTTGCGCCTCGGCTCGTCGGCCATGTCGCCAACCAGGTTGCAAATGTGGGCGTCGTGCCCGCACTCGTATTTTGTTCGCTACGTGCTGAACGTCGAGCCGGTCGAAGACCCCGCGGATGAGTTCACGCTCACCCCGCTCGACGAAGGCAATCTGGTGCACACAGTGCTCGACCGATTCGTCAGCGCCACCATCGAGGAGGTCGCTGCGCCCGCGTGGACGTCGACGGCCGAACGAGAACGGCTGCGGGCGATCTTCGAGGAGGAAGCCGACGAGGTCGAGCACCGAGGCCGATCGGGTCGCTCGGTCTACTGGCGCTACGACCGCGAGCGAGTTTGGGACAATCTGATCACGTTCGTGCAGAACGATGCCGAGCGACTTGCCGTCCAGCACGCGCGGCCGGTGGGGAGCGAGGTTGCGTTCGGCAACGTCGGCGAGCCAACGGCAGTTCTCACGCTGCCGAGCGGCCGACAGGTCTCCTTCCGCGGCATAATCGACCGTGTCGACCAAACCCGTTTCGGTCACCTCGAAGTAACCGACTACAAGACCGGGAAGTCCGACCCCTATAAAGACCTGGCAGCAGACGCACCCGACGACAATGGCGTGCATCTTCAACTACCGATCTACGCCCTCGCGGCACGAGCCGCGTTTGCCGACCACGATGGCACCACGATCCAGTCGTCGTACCGCTTCGTCAACAGGAACGCCAGCAAACGCGAGGTCGGCTACGTGGTGGACGAAGATGTGCTCGCCCTCTTCAGCGCCGATGTCGAAATCATCGTCGACGGCATTGAACACGGCCTCTTCCCCCCTCACCCGGTGGCCACAACTCGACAGGGCTTTACGCCCTGCCAGTACTGCGACCCTGACGCCATGGGTGTGGTCGAACTCGTCCGAGAATGGGACCGCAAGCAGACGGCTGATGTACTGATGGCCTACCGCCGCTTGCTCGGCGAGCACGAGGGCGATGACGACGCAAGCGATGTCGAAACCGATGCCTGAGCCACGACCGCTTCCTCCCGACGAACCGGCGCGCCAACGCATCCGGACCTCGCTCGACGAGACGCTCTTCGTCGAGGCCGGTGCCGGTTCGGGCAAGACCACCGCACTGGTCGAGCGGATCGTGTCGAGCGTGAAGGCCGGCGTCGCCATCACCGAGATCGCCGCCATCACATTCACCGAGAAGGCCGCCAGCCAGTTGCGCCATCGCATACGCGAGGAGCTAGGTCGCGCCGCCGAGGTCAACGACCGGGACGGCCGTGCCTGCGCCCAAGCGTTGGACGAACTCGACCGCGCCGCGTTCGGCACCCTGCACTCGTTTGCGCAGCGCGTCCTGTCGGAGTTTCCGATCGAGGCCGGCCTTCCTCCGCGTATCGAGGTACTCGACGAGATCGCATCCCAGTTGGTGTTCGAGCAACGGTGGCGCGACGATCTCGACGCCCTTCTGCGGGAGGCCGACACCGATCCGGCGTTGGCCGACGTGCTGCTGTTCTCACGGGCCGCCAACATCCGCCGCCGCGAGTTCCGTCAGCTCATGGTGGCGCTCGGCCGGGAGATCGACCTGGTGGAAACGTGGCTGCCGTCGGACGCACCGACGGTTCCGGCGCTGGTTGTCGACGACATCATTCGAGGCGTGCACGAGCTACTGAGTGAATGCAGATCCACCATCGAGTTGCAGCCGGACGACAAGCTGGTGCAACACCTGGTCTCGCTGCGCCCCGTCGTGGCCGACCTGGAGCGGGCCGACACCTACCACCGGTTCGTGTTGCTCCACAACGCCAAGTTCACGACCCGCTACGGCGTGGCCAAGGCCTGGGGCGGCCCGGAGGGCAAGCAGCGCGTTGTCGACGCGCTCCACGAACTGCAGAGTCGGGCGCATGACAGAACCAGGGCGATCGTGAACGCATGTCTCGAACACCTCGCGGTGATCTTCGGTCGCATGTCACTGGCAGCTGCCCGTGACCGCAAGCGCGAGGGCATGCTCGAGTTCCACGATCTGCTCGTCCACGCTCGCGCTCTGCTACGGCACCCGGAGCATGGCCAGGTTGTGCGGAACCACCTGCATCAGCGGTGGAAGCGGCTGTTGCTCGACGAGTTTCAGGACACCGACCCAATCCAGTTGGAATTGGCGAGCCTCATCACTACCAACCCGGACCTAGTCGATGCCGATTGGCAGGATCTGCCGCCGCAACCCGGTCACCTCTTCGTGGTCGGTGACCCCAAGCAGTCGATCTACCGGTTCCGTCGTGCCGACATCGGGCTGTTCCTTGCTGCTCGTGAAGCGCTGACCAACGATGTGGTGCAGCTCACCACGAACTTCCGCACGACAGCACCGATCATCGAATGGATCAACGCGGTCTTCAGTCGTTTGATCAAGGAGAAGCCCGGCGCTCAGGCCGCGTTCGTTCCGTTGCACAGCCCACGCGATGGCGCGTCGGCGGGTCCTCACGTCGTGACCTTCGGGCATGAGCATCACGGCGCCATCGCCGATGATGTTCGTGCTGCTGAAGCAGCCGATCTCGCGGCCGTCATCCGCAGTGCCATCACGTGGACCGTGCATGACGAAGGCGATTGGCGTCAGGCTCGCTTCGGCGACATGGCCATTCTGCTGCCAACACGGATCAGTTTGCCAGCCATCGAAGACGCTCTCACTGCGGCCGACATTCCCTATCGTGCCGAGTCGAGCGCCCTGGTCTACGCCACCCGCGAGATTCGTGATCTTCTCATGGCTGCCCGCGCCCTTGACGACCCCAGTGATGCGTTGGCGTTGGTGGCTGCGCTGCGCAGTCCGCTGTTCGGTTGTTCCGATCTTGACCTGGCGCTGTGGCGTCAACGCAACGGACGATTCAATCTCTTGAACAGCCGCCATCCCGAACGTCACGACGGAGATGACCCCGTCCACGACGCCATCGTCTACCTGCGCCAGTTGCACGATGAACGTCACTGGCTCTCCCCCGCACAGCTGCTCGAACGCCTCGCCAACGATCGCCGCATGTTCGACGTGGCGCTGCTCGGATCACGATCGGCTGACGTGTGGCGACGCCTGCGGTTCGTGCTCGATCAGGCTCGGGCGTGGTCGGGCGCCGGTGGTCGAGGTCTGCGTTCATTCCTTGGCTGGTGCGCCCTGCAGGGTCGCGAGGGCACGTACGCAAGCGACGGGGCGTTGGCAGAGCATGATGACAATGCGGTGCGCATTATGACCGTGCATGCGGCAAAGGGGCTGGAGTTCCCCATCACTGTTGTGGCTGGTCTGTCTACCAAGCGAGGCACCGAGCGACCGGGTGTGTCGGTGCGTTGGCACCACGGTACTCCCCAGATCGGCGTGCGTCGTGACGTCAGCACGTCCGACTACGACGAGGCCCGCGAGCTCGACGATCAGATGGACCACGAGGAACGATTGCGCCTGCTCTACGTCGCCTGCACCCGCGCCCGCGACCACTTGGTGGTTTCGTTGCATCGCAAGGCGCCGCCGAAGAAGGGCTACACGGCCGGGGCCGAACCGAGCGCAACGCTGATCGCCGATGCCTCCAGTACTGCCCCCAATGAAACACAGTGGACCGACGACATGGCTGTGGCCCTCGCCGCTCTCGACGCGCCGGCATTTGAAGTTGCCAGCGCAGCGTCGTTCGCACGCAACGAATGGCAGGCGCAGCGCAATGCACTGTTCGCCCGGGCGCTCGAACCGTCGACAATTTCGCCGTCCCGACTGGCCGGCTTCGCCTCCGACGAAGACGAGCAGCCGGGTCTCGTGAAAGACGCCCGGCCGCTCGATCTTCCCCCGTGGAACCGTGGTCGTTACGGCACCGCCATCGGTCGGGCGGTGCACGGTGTGTTGCAGAGCATCGACCTGTCGAGCGAGCGTGACGTTGAAGCGACCGCAGCCGCACAAGCTGCGGCCGAAGGTGTCATCGGAAAAGAGGACGTCATAGCCCAACTGGTCCGCTCGGCGCTGCGGTCTCCAACTGTTCGCAACGCAGCCTCGCTTCCCTACTGGCGCGAAATGTTCGTCGGTACGAAGATCGGCGACCGCGTGCTGGAGGGTTACATCGACCTGCTGTACCGGACGCCAGAGGGCTATGTCGTGGTTGACTACAAGACCGACGCGGTCGACGATGCCACCATCGATGATCGGGTGGAGCATTACCGCTTGCAGGGCGCCGGATACGCCGTGGCGGTTGAGGCCATTGTGGATGCGCCCGTCGTCGACTGCCGGTTCGTGTTTTGCCGACCCGGCGACGCAGTGGAACGGTCCCTGCCAAATCTGGCCGAAGCGATGGATGAGGTCAGGCGTCGGCTGGGCGGCGACCGAATAGGCGAGCCAAACGCCGTACGATCCACCACAATGAGTGCTTCAGAATGACGAGCGCAAGCAGGATGCCGACCGCCGCGCCGAGGGGCTCCAGCAACGTCAGCGGCACGCGTTTCCAGTTGCCGCTCATGCCTGAAAAGACGCCGGTGTCGATCGCGGAGCCATCGCCGTGCACGGTGTAGATCTTGTCCTTGGCCAGACAGTGCGCCGGTGTGTTGCGGGGCGGGCGGACCTTGCTGACGAACACCTTTGATTCGGCGTCGAAGCTGGCTGCGACGCGGTAGGGCCGGTTGTCGAAGATGAACCGGTCGTCCAGCGGGAAGTTCACGTTGGTGGTCGTGGTGGTGATCTCGCCCGTAATGACCGTATCGACCTCAAACGTCACGATGGTTTCGATCCGCACCACCGGTCGACCGACGAACACAACGGCCAGATCGGCCGTCTTTTCGCACGGAGCAAGCGTGGTTGTTGTCTGCGGGGCCGTTGGCTCGGGTGGCACCGTTGTCGGTTCCGTGATGGCCGGAACGGCCGGAGCCCGCGATTCGGCCGGGGTCTCGGGGGCGGGCTCAACCGGCGGCGGATCCGTCTGCGCTCCGGCGACAGAGGTCACACCGAGCGCGCCAATGACGAGCGCGAACGCAAGGACTGCCCGCCGACCCAACAATTGCATGCATATGGTCTAGCACCGACGATACTGGGAGACGTGGGTTTCAATCCTTATCGCAAGCTGCACCGCCGCCCGTCCGACTATCTCATGGTCGCCGGTGCACTCATCGCTATCGCCGCCATCGTTGCCTGGGCGTTTTTGGGCTGACGAAGCAGGAGCTTTCGACAGCCTTTGGAGGAGTGGCTGGAAACCAGCCACTCCCGGCCTGGGGGATGGCCTGACGTTCGCCGTCTCAGGGTCCGCTTGTTGGCCGAGGCCTCCCGCTTCACCCCCAAGCACCGATGAACCACCTCAAAATTCACCAATACCGGAAAACGCTGCCCTCAGGCTAAGCCACCTTCACCGGTCGGTCACCTAGGGAAACCCCTAGTTCTTTAGAACGCCGCTTCGATAACTTCGACGTTGCCGGCGAGGATACTGACGACGTCGAAGCGGATGTCGACGCGTCCAGGTGATTCCGCTTTCAACCATTCCGCGGCAAGGCGGCGGAGGCGCTTCTGCTTGGCTGGTCCGACGGCTTCGGCCGGCGAACCGAACGCGGTCGAGGTACGAGTCTTCACTTCGCTGATGACAATGAGACGATCACGCCGCAAAACGAGGTCGATTTCGCCAGCGGAGCCGCGCCAGTTTTGGGCGACGATTGTGTAGCCGTTGTCCTCGTACCAGCGGGCGGCCAGGTTTTCACCGAACGCGCCGAGCGCCTGATTGGGGCCGCTCACCACGCGGTTATAGCTGGTCGACTTTAGGAAGTTCTTCGACGTTGACGTCTTTGAACGTCACCACCCGCACGTTGGGCACGAAACGCGTCTTGCGATACATGTCCCAGACCCAGGCGTCGGTGAGCACGACTTCCACCATGGGGCGCGGCCCATCGGAGAGCACGTTGAGCTTCACGTCGTTGGCGAGATAGAAGCGCCGCTCGGTCTCGACGGCGAACTTGAACATAGCCGTGACGTCCTGATACTCCTGAGCCAGCTTGAGTTCGCGCTCCGCCTCAAAGTTCTCGAGGTCTTCGGTGCTCATGGCTGGAAGGCTACGCCGCTGCAGGGCTTTTGCCCACGCAGATTGATCAGCGGTCGCGCTTTTCCTTGATCTTGGAGGCCTTACCAACGCGATCACGGATGTAGTACAGCTTGGCGCGGCGCACGTCGCCCCGCTTCACCACTTCGAGCTTGGCGATGATGGGCGAGTGCATCGGGAAGATACGCTCGACGCCGACCTGGAAGCTGAGCTTGCGGACCGTGAAGGTCTCCTGCACGCCTGAGCCACGAATGGCGATGACGTTGCCCTGGAACACCTGGATGCGCTCGCGGGTGCCTTCCACAACGCGCACGTGAACCTTGACCTCGTCGCCAGGGCCAAACGCTGGAATGTCGGTACGCAGGCTGACCTGGTCGATGACATCGGTTGTTTTCATAGCGAATGACTCCTGAAGCGTTGAGGACGAGCCGGCGGACGCGCGCCAGGCCGTCTACGGGAACAAGAAAGGATAGGCGACCGGAGCGAATTCGTCCAAGACGCGCTGTTCTTTGGCGGTGATGCCGCCCCGAGCCTCAATCAGGTCCGGCCTCACGGCGATGGTGCGGTGCAGTGCCTGGGCGAGTCGCCATCGAGCGATCTTGGCGTGATCACCACTTTTCAGCACCTCGGGCACGCTCCAGCCATCAAGTTCAAAAGGCCGGGTGAACTGGGGATACTCCAACAGGCCGTTGGCACCGAACGACTCATCCCCGGCCGATTCCTGGTTACCCATGACACCGGGTAGCAAGCGGGTGACAGCCTCGATGACTACGCACGCCGCTACTTCTCCCCCGGCCAACACCACATCGCCGATCGAGATTTCGCCGTCGCACAGATGCTCTCGCACGCGGTGGTCAATGCCCTCGTAGCGACCGCACAGCAGGGTGAAACCTTCGGTGTGGCTCAGTTCGACGGCCAGATCCTGCGTGAGTCGAAGACCGCCCGGCCCGAGGGCGAAGATCGGCCGGGGGCACCCCGTCTCGGTGATGGCCCGCTTGATTGGCTCGGCCTTGAGCACCATGCCGGCGCCGCCTCCAAACGGTGTGTCATCGGTGGTGCGGTGCACGTCGTTGGTGAACTCGCGCAGATCGTGGCAACGCAGATCAAGCTTGTCGGTAGCGCGGGCCCGACCCAGCAGACTCTCTTCGCAGAACGTGTCGACCAGTTTCGGAAAGATGGTCAGCACGTCGATGCGGAACATGCTCACAAGTCAAACAGCCCGTCGGGCGGATCGATAGTCGTTATGCCGTCAATGCAGGACTTCACGAACACGACCGGCACCAGCGCGCCGTCTTCGAGTTCAAGCAGATCGTGGGCCGGATTCTCAAGCACCATCACGACCTTGCCGTGGTCGACACCCTGCGTATCAACAACGGACGTGCCGATTAGCTCGTGCACCCACAGCGCGTCAGGATCGTCAAGGGGCGCCGCGCTCAGCACGGTGCCAGCCAACGCTTCGGCTGCTTCTCGCGAGTTGCAGCCATCGAACGTGACGATGAAGCCACCGTGGTGCGGGCGGCTGGCGGTGATAATCAGCGGCCCCTTCTTGGTGGACAGCTCTGCGCCCGTGGCGACGCGCTCCAGCCGATCGGTGATCAGCGAAACAATGACGTCGCCACGGACGCCATGGGGCTTGGTGATGCGCCCAATCTCGAGCAGTTCAGTCATGGACTGTCAGTCGGCAAAGTCGACGTCGACATCGACGCCGTCTTTGGCCGCAGCCGCGCGCACAACGGTGCGGATGCTCTGCGCCGTGCGACCGCGACGGCCGATCACGCGACCCATGTCGCCATCGGCCGTGCGCACTTCGAGCTGCACATTGCCACGACGGCCCTCGACTTCGACGATTGTGACCGCATCAGGCTCTTCAACCAGTTGCTTGACCAGGAACGTGAGGACGGCGTTTGCGGTGGGAGCCGAAACCGCCATCACTTGGCCTTGAACTCGGCCCAGGCGCCCGAGATTTCGAGCAGGCGCTGCACACGATCGGTGGGCTGGGCGCCTTGGCGCAGCCACTTGAGGGCCTTAGCGCTGTCAACGTTGATCACCGACGGATCCTGTCGGGGCTGGTACGTACCCACGATCTCGATGAAACGGCCGTCGCGGGGCGAACGGCTATCGGCCGCAACGATGCGGTAGGTCGGCTGCTTGGTCTTACCCATGCGCATAAGGCGAAGTTTTACGGCCATTGTTTCCTCTTTCGTAGGTCGTCCCGGGCGGCGATTCCACCCGCAGGGCGTGGGTACCTGAAGTACCGGTAGTGCAGTCCTTCAACAGGACCGGTGAATACTAGCCAGGACGACCGTTTCGGGTCGATTCCCACCTTCATCATGAGCAGGGATTTCTCCAGGCAGGTTGTCGAAACGAGACGAGCCTGTTCGTCGTTCTAGTGTCGGAGAAACTTCGACACTCACCAACGACAAGGAGTCAACATGCCCCGATATGCCGCACTTATCTACGGAACCGAAGAAGCTGGCGGGCCGCCGGAGGTGTGGGCCGACATCATGGCCCAGTACAACGCATTCGGCGAGGCCGCCGGAGCCGCCGGCGTCATGGCCGGGGGCGAGGCGCTGCAGCCGACCATAACCGCAACCACTGTCCACGTGAAGGGCGGAGCCAAGGGCGGCGATGTCGTCACGACCGATGGACCGTTCGCCGAGACGAAAGAAGTCCTGGGCGGTTTCTACCTGCTCGACTGCGCCAACCTGGATGACGCCATCAAGTGGGCTGCCCAGATTCCCGGCGCCTGGCTGGGCCGCGTCGAAGTCCGGCCCGTCATCGACTTCTCCCAGGGATAGATGGAAGAACACCCTCTGGCGGAGATCTTGCGGATCGAGGGTGGCCGCGTGCTGGCCACTCTCATCCGCTTCACCGGCGATATCGACCTCGCGGAGGAGGCCGTGCACGACGCGGTTGTCATAGCTCTTGAACGATGGGAGCGCGACGGAATCCCCGACAGCCCCGCTGCCTGGATCACCACCGTGGCCCGACGTCGCGCGTTGGATCACGTTCGGCGGGAGTCGAAGCGGTCATTGAAGGAGAGCGTCGCCGAACCGCTGCCGGACGAGCGACCCCTGATCGATTCCAGTGACGACTCAACCATTGGCGACGATCGGCTTCGGCTTCTCTTCACATGCTGCCATCCGGCCCTCGGCATCGAGGCCCGCATCGCGCTGGCGCTGCGGACGCTGTGCCGATTGACGACAGCCGAGATCGCGCGGGCCTTTCTGGTGTCCGATACCACGATGGGGCAGCGGATCAGCCGAGCGAAAAGCAAGATCGCCAACGCTCATATCCCGTACCGGATACCCGACGACCATGAGCTACCCGAGCGTCTTGACGCCGTACTCGCCACGATCTACCTCGTGTTCACCGCGGGCCATCATGCAGCGGTTGGTTCACTCGACTCGCGGGTCGATCTGGCCGACGAAGGCATCCGGTTGGCCCGGCTCATGGCTGAACTCATGCCCGACGAACCCGAATGCGTGGGGTTGGTTGCGCTGCTCTTGGCGACGAACGCACGACGCCGCGGCCGCGTGGATGTCGACGGTGAACTTATCTTGATGGCAGACCAGGATCGGTCCCTTTGGGATCACGGCGCGATCAGCGAGGCTACGGCGTTGGTGGAGTCGTCACTCACCAGACGTCGACCCGGGCCGTACCAAATCCAAGCAGCCATCGCGACGCTGCACGGCTTGGCTCCGAACTACGCCGCTACCGATTGGCCACAGATCGCGGAGCTCTATCGGCTGCTGGAACATCGAGTGCCGACTTCGGTCGTACGCGTAAATCGGGCCGTGGCAGAAGCCGAAGTGCATGGGGCTGCAGTCGGGCTGGCGATGCTGGATGAACTGCTTCGCGACGACGTTGATGCCGATGTCACCCGTTGGCATTTGTACTGGGCTACGCGAGCCGATTTTCTTCGGCGTCTCGACCGCGATGACGAATCCATCAAGGCCTATGACGCCGCCCTCAACTGCTCTCCGAACGAGAGCGACCGCCGATTCCTTCAGAAGCGACGAACCGGGTGGTCTTGAGTAGAACGAGCGACAGACACGCAGCCACCGCCGATGCGAAGAGAATGGCGAGCTTCGCGTGCGAGCGGAGCTGTACTTCTGTGAGGGCCAGTTCGGTGATGAAAAGCGCGACGGTGAAGCCGATACCTGCGGCCGCGCCGATACCGAGGCGTTGACGTGCCGACGATGCCAGGCCATCAGCGAAATCGAACCGCCGGACGGCTGACGGTGCAAGGAGTACTCCAATCGGCTTGCCGGCGACCAGTCCAACGAACACGCCCCAGAACACCGGCGATTTCAGCGCATCGCTTACTCCGCTAGCGGAGACAACGATGCCGGAATTGGCAAAGGCGAACAGAGGCACGATCACATAGCTGGTCCACGGGTGAAGGGCGTACTGCAGCCACTCCACCACCGACACCGAAGATCGAGCGATCTCGGTGGTGGCAAACACGGCCTCCAAGCTGGACACGTCGGCTAACTCCTCGGCATCGACCAACTCCGGGCTGAGTCGTGCCGTCGCCGGGGCCAACAAACCCATCGCGACGCCCGCCAGTGTTGGGTGCACTCCGGCCTCATGCAGGGCAAGCCAAACCACGACTCCGAGCGCAGAATAGAGCCACGTCGCCTGCACGTCGAACTGTCTCGCAACTCGGGTGCACACCAGCAGCGCCACGGCAGCCAGCAACCACGACCACCCGATGCCACTGGAATACACCAACGCAAGGATCACGATCGCACCGATGTCATCAACGATCGCAAGCGCCAACAAGAACGCCCTCAAGGACGGGGGCACTCGGTTGCCCACCACGGCTAACACGCCGACCGCCAGCGCAATGTCGGTCGCCATGGGGATAGCCCATCCTCTGGGAGCGCTGCCACCAGCAATCGCCAGATAGAGGACGGCCGGCACAATCATGCCGCCGAGCGCTGCGAAGATAGGAAGGACGGCACCGCGCTTGGTCTTGAGATGACCGACTACCAGTTCGCGTTTTATCTCCAGACCGACCACCAGGAAGAAGATCGTCATGAGCCCTTCGTTCATCCACTGCCGAAGTGAAAGACGCAGCACGTGTTCGCCGAGCCCAACAGACAGCGATTGTGACCACAGCCGTTCGTAACTCGCGGCCCACGGTGAGTTGACCCAAAGCAGCGCCAGCACTGCTCCGGCGACGAGAAATAGGCCGCCCGAGGCCTCGGTGCGCATGAAGTCGCGCAATGGCGAGAGAAATCGAACGCCGGGGCGCGGGTGAGAGCGGGTCACAACAGGGTCCTTTCGTGCCGACCAGGCTTCCCGGCTTCTCCGCCATCCAGCGTACCGCTCCGCCTGACGCCGATCCGGTTCAGTCTCGGTCGAGCTCCACGAGCATGTCGGCCAACGACTCGATCGAGTCCCTCGTGATGGGGTCGACCACGAGCTGCACGTGGGAAGCACCTGCAGCGGCGAATTCTCGCAGCTGATCAGCCAGCTCTGAGGGCGAACCGCGCAACGGCTCTACCGCGTCATTGTCGTGGCCCATCAGCCGACCCGCACCCGCTCCGATCTGCACGTAGACCGCACACGTCGCTTCGACCTGACCGTTGCGACCGGCGGCAGCCAGCGCTGTATCGACCTCGGCCTTGGTTCGCTCAAAACCCGCGGCAGTGTTGCCGTAGATGCTCCACCAGATGTTCCAGGACTGCACGTGAGGCAATGTGATCGACAACATGCGGGGGCTTGTCGAGCCGACCATCAACGGCAACTGGCGGTCGGGCCTCGGATGCAGCACGCAGTGATCGGCGTCGTAGTACCTGCCGTGGAAGTCGATCTCACCGTCGTGCAGCAGCGTGCGGATGATGGTGAATGCTTCTTCGAAGCGGCTCACGCGATTGTCGTAGGGGAAACCGAAGGCCCGGTACTCCCGCTCGTTCCATCCGGCACCAAGCCCAAGAATCAATCGACCACAGGAGATGGCATCGACCGTGGCGGCCTGTTTCGCCAACATCTGCGGCGCATGGAAACTTGTGGATGCAACTAATGGGCCGATCACTATGCGTTCGGTGGTAGCTGCAATCGCCGCAAGCGACGTCCACACCTCCCACGGCCCACGTGGTCCGGCTGGCAGGTCGTAGAGCAGATGGTCACCCAGCCAAAGCGAATCGAACCCGATCCGCTCCGCTGCCTGCGCCATGCGGATCAGTTCGGGAAACGGCACTTCCCATTCTACTTCCGGAAGCTGAATACCGACCTTGAGCGGGCGCATCACCGAACCCTAAACGCCCCAACCCACCAACTCGGGGGTGTTCGCCCCCCAACTCAAACATTTCGGGCCTTCTCCTTGCGCTACAGGGCCGAGTTGGGGGGTAAGACCAGTGAAGTTGGGGGGTACTGCCGATCAAGCCACCATCCTCATGCCTTCTTTCATCGCTGGCGTCTCCTCTCGTTCTGCGATGGCGTGGCTCAAGGTGTCGGCGACAGGGCTTGGCTACCTCCCCCTTGTGACGTCGTTGCTGCAACGCACAGTCGTAACCGATCCGCTAGCGGTCGTGTGGGAAGCAGCTGACTTCCAATGGTGGTGGCGCGTCGACCAACACGCCGAACCCAGTCGGCAGACGTTCTGGCTCGACGGTGCGCGAGTGCCTGTGGCCGCTGCTGTTTTCACCGATTGGAAGGGCGAACTCGCCATCGATGCAATGTGGGCACCCGAGCATCACGAGCAGGCCATGCGCGACGTCTGGCCGACCATCGTGGAGAAGATCTCGACGGTGGATGGCCCGATCGACACGACGCTCGTCGACGGATCGCTACTCATCGCCGCGTTCGAACACATCGGATTCGTGCCCACCAATGAAGTCTCCGTCACGACAACGATGCCCGCCGCATCTCGGCCGCCGGTATCGCCGCTGCCGTCAGGCTTCGAGCTGCGTGATCGCACGACGGTCGCAGCCCCGCACCACATGATCGGCCGATCAAGCCCTGACGTGGCCAAGCGACTCGCCGAGTGCTCCCTCTACCGACCCGAAATTTATCTTGCTGTGCACGCACCCGACGGTGGGGTTGCCGCCTACGGACTGTTCTGGGCCGACTTGGTCACGGGTATCGGCATGGTGGAACCGATGCGCACCGAAGACGCCTACCAGGGTCGCGGCCTCGCCCGACACGTCCTGACTGAGGGCCTCGATCGTCTCGCTGCGGCCGGTTGCGCGAGGTTGATGGTCACCTATCTGGCGAACAACCCGGTCTCGCAGCACCTCTACCTGTCGACCGGCTTCCAACCCCAGAAGACCAGCCGTGGTTACCGGCGAGAGCAGTAGTTCGCAACACTCTGGTCGTCGACGCCAGCATGAGTGGCGTACAGATCGGTTTAGACCCCCATTGCTCCTGCAGCTTCTACTCGGTCACCTTCGGATGTCCGGGCATAGCGTCCGTGAGCCAGACGGTTCGGAGACGATCATCGATGCAGTACCAGAGCCGACCGCCGCTCGTTACCTCGTACTGCCACTGTTCGAGTTGCTCACCATTCACGACACGTTCGCCGAGTTGACCGCGAAGCGGATGCTGCCGGCTGTCCCGCTGCCTCGGATCGGAGGTGAGCCGGTCCCATGCGACGCGTGCGTTTGCGGGCGCAACCAGGCAAAGCGCTTCCCAGCCGTCGACCGCATCGCTCGTGGCGTAGCGGAACTCCCCGCCGGTCGAAGTGGGCGACGGTGCTACTCGCTCGCGGCGTTTCGGCATCGTTCGGCTTTCGGCGCTCAGGGAGCCGGGATGGCGGAGCCTGATGCGTCGATCTGTCGGCGAAGCCGGTTCGCCAAGACAGGATCGGCATAGATCTCAGCGGTCGCTCGCCACTCGCCAACGAACTGGCTCAACGTGTCGTAGCTATCAAGATCGCCGACGGCACCCACGATGCTGGAGAACTCATCGACAAACCTCTGCCGATCGCTGGCGGGGAGAAGTTCAATCCACCGAAACGCATCTGCAAGCGCATCGGCGAGGGCTTCCGGGTGATGCACCGAAAGATTTCGAAAGACGCGGGTGAGAGCGGAGAACGTTTCCGAGCGAATCCCCTCCCGATCAGCGCGAGTAAGCCTCAAATCGGGCTCATCCCGACGACGGAGAAGCACGTCACTGGTGTCGAGATCGTTCGTCACGTCCGCCGGATGACGCAACAGATCAGAAAACGGCCGCTCGACAACTCACACAAGGCCATGATACTGAACTACTTCAGAAGTCAACCAATTCGGTGGGCGCTAGCCGCCGCCGCAGCCAGGTCAACATCGTCGGCGACGCCGGCGGGAGCAGTACCGATGACCTGTCCGTTCGTCGAGTCGAACACTTCAATGGCATCCGTCCCAGCCGTTGGAATCCAGCCGCCATTCACGTAGATCTGCTCGCATCGCCTCATGGCCGCATCATACGACCATGTCAGGACACCTCACACTGCAGGCGAACTGCGTCAGGTGCCAGGGAAGCCGGGCGGAAGCTGCGGCATGCCGCCCGGCATACCGAAGCGGCCTTTCTTGCCCTTCTTGCCGCCCTTTTGGCCGAAGCCACCCATCTTCTTCATCATCTTCTGCATGTCTTGGAACTGCTTCACGAGACGACCGACATCGCCAGGAGTGCTGCCACTGCCCCGAGCGATGCGCTCGCGGCGGCTGCCGTTGATGAGGTCGGGGCGACGGCGTTCTTCGGTGGTCATCGAGTGGATGATGGCCTCAATGGGCTTGAGCGCGTCATCACCGATCTCGGCGTTCTTCAGCTCCTTCGGGATGCCCGGCATCATGCCGATGATTCCGGACAGCGGTCCCATCTTCTTGATCGCCTGCATCTGCTCCAGGAAGTCATCCAGCGTGAACTGGCCCTCCATGAGCCGCTCGGCAGCTTTCTCGGATGATTCCTTGTCGAAGGCCTTTTCGGCCTTGTCGATAAGCGTGAGCATGTCACCCATGCCGAGGATGCGTTGCGCCATGCGATCGGGGTAGAACTGGTCGAAGGCATCGAGCTTCTCACCGGTACTTGCAAATGCAATCGGTTTCCCGACGACCTCTTTCACCGAGAGCGCTGCACCACCGCGAGCATCACCATCAAGCTTCGACAGGATCACGCCGTCGAGCTCCAACGTTTGGTGGAAGGCCTCCGCTGTCTGCACCGCGTCCTGACCGGTCATGGCGTCGATCACCAGGAACGTGTAGGTCGGGTTGACGGTTTCGGAGATGCGACGCACCTCATCCATCAACGCCGCGTCGATCGACAAACGACCGGCGGTGTCGACGATCACCACGTCACGACCGAGGCGCCTGGCCTCGTCCATACCGCGAGCGGCGACGAAAACGGGATCTCCGTCACCACGCTTGGCGGCTTCGTCATCGGAAAAGACCGGTACGTCGATCTGCTTGCCGAGCGTGCGGAGCTGATCGATAGCGGCTGGGCGCTGCAGGTCGGCGCCGACCAGCAACACTTGTCGGCCCTGACCCTTGAAGTAGCGAGCCAGTTTGGCCGAGTTGGTAGTCTTGCCCGAACCCTGCAGACCGGCCATGAGAATGACCGTCGGCGGCTTGGAGGCGAACTGCATCTTGAAGCCCTCGCCACCGAGGGCGACGGTCAGCTCGTCATAAACAGCCTTGATCACCTGCTGGCTGGGGTTGATCGCCTTCGAAAGCTCAACGCCTACGCACGCGGCACGGATGCGGTCGGTAAGGCCGCGCACGACCTTGATGTTGACGTCGGCCTCCAGCAGAGCGGTGCGAACCTCAGCCAGCATGGCGGTGACATCGGCCTCGGTCAGGCGTCCACGGCCACGAAGCTTCTTGAAGATGCCGTCGAAACGGTCAGAAAGAGAGTCAAACATCGCCGCAGAGGCTAGTGCGGAGTACGAGATTCCGGTGATTCAGCCCCCAGATCGTCCGCTGGCTAGGCGAAGAGGGCTTCCACGAACTCGTCGGGGTCGAAGGGTATGAGATCGTTTATACCTTCGCCCAAGCCAACAAGCTTCACCGGAATACCGAGTTCGGTTTCGATAGCGAACACGATGCCACCCTTGGCTGAACCATCGAGCTTGGTCAGAACCACACCGGTGAGGTCGGTGGCTTCGGTGAACTGCTGCGCCTGGATCATGCCGTTCTGGCCAGTGGTGGCATCGATTACAAGCAGCACTTCCATCACCCGGCCGGGCTCACGATCAGCGACCCGACGGACCTTCTTCAGTTCTTCCATGAGGTTGGTCTTGGTGTGCAGGCGACCGGCAGTGTCGGCGAGCACGAGATCGGCGCCCTTGGCCGCAGCTCGTTGAATACCGTCGAAGATGACCGAACTGGGGTCGCCACCTTCTGCTCCGCGCACGAGCTCCGATCCGCCGCGACTGGCCCACGTACCGAGCTGCTCAGCGGCAGCGGCGCGGAACGTATCGCCTGCGGCCATGATGACGCTTCGACCCTCCGAAACTTGCTGCGCGCCAACCTTGCCGATGGTGGTGGTCTTGCCCACGCCGTTTACACCAACGAACAACCACACGTTCGGTGAGCCCTCGACATAGTCCTGGTGCAACGTGCGGTCTGCACCGGCAAGGCGGGCTTTGAGATCGGCCTTCAGGGCATCGACGACTCCGTCGGGTGTCGTGAGTTCATTCGCGTTGACGCGTTCCTTTAGCGAGGTGAGCATAGCGTCGGTGCGATGCACGCCGAGGTCGGAAAGGAGCAGTGACTCTTCCAAGTCATCCCACGTCGACTGATCGATTGCGGTCTTTCCCCGTACCCCGATGGCCGCGGCGAACGCGTTGCGAGCCCGACCAAGCCGATCACGAAACCGTGGTCGTTCGGGGAGCACCTCGGCCGTTGATTCCTCGACGGCCGGAGCCTCTTCGACCAGCGTGTCACCATCGCCGACCTGCCACTCATCACCGATGACGTCCGAGTCGTCCTCCTCCACTGGCGTGGGAACGACCGGGGCAACGGGCGGCCTGGTCGGCGCCGGCGTTGGCTTTCCCGGAGGCGCCTTCAACGCCGCGTCCTGTTTGCGCCTCAGGCGTCCAACCAGTGGCACGCTCAGTCCGAATGCGAGGACGGCCGGAATCAGGATCTCAAGCAGGAGTTTCATGCGCCCGACACCCTACCGGCCCTCCCCCACCGTTGACCCAAGCCGCCCAGGTTTCCAGTCACACGACGTTTCTTCTCACGAAATCTGGCGTGACTGGTGATGGCGGGCAAGGGCCGCCCGGACGTCACGCATCACCGCTTCGGGTCCTTGGAAGACATCTTCGAAGGTGAAGCAGTACACGACTCGGCCGAGCGCCGTGAGATCTCGACGACGTTTGGCATCCCGTTGGCGCTGGCGGGGCGACGCATGTGCACCCTGACCCTCTACTTCGACAACCAACGCGGAGGGCGAGAAGTCGAAGTCAACTCGGGCAACAGTTTGACTTCCCCTGCGATGCACCACTTGGCACCGAGGGCGTGGCAGCCGATCGAGCCGACACAGACGCAGGAACTCCCGCTCAAGTTTGTTTGCACCCCCGGCATCAACGAGGACGCTGTCCAAGAGAGCGACGCCGGCTCGGCCGCTGGTACGCAGCGAGGTCAACCGTTGGTGCAGAAAGGCCACAGAGGTTCCGCCGTCCCGGATCGCCGAGTCGACAGCATTTTCCAACTCGTACTTCAAGCAGCATCCAGCCAGGTCGACGATCGTCCTGGCTGGAGTTGTGCACGCAAAGCCGGCGATCATGCAACGATCAATCAGGGGAACAATTGGCATCGAATGCACCACACCGGTGAGGGTGCGATTCCGAAACCGGCGCGCCGTAATCACTTCTATCGGGCCTTCCGCGAAGCCATCGAAACCATGGAGTCGAGCAGCCGCGCGGTGGCTGATGAGAGCGCCATCGCCAGCTTCGTTCAACGCGGTACGTAACCACAAGCGCCAGCTTTGCGGATGACCCGGAAATGACAGACTCCGCACTCCGATTCGATTCACGAGGCCGCGTTCGACCCAGCGGTGTATCTGCAACGACGACGCCCCGAGGGACCTGGCCTGGTGGGTCGTGACGACGCCTTCATTTTGTTCAGCAAAGTCCGCAATGGCCCGAAGCAGCGATTCCATGCAGCAAGAGTGTGCCGTTGGACGAAGGCATCGGAAGATGAGCGACGACAATCGAGGCGGGGTACGACCAATCAGTCACACGAGATTTCAGTACGTGAAACCTGGTGTGACTGAAATCAGCCGGGCCACCGGGACCGAACTACGAGCGGTTGCCGACGGGTGAGGTGCCAACGCTCAGGCGTTGAGCGAACCAGACAGGGATGATCGAAAGCAGCACAACGGTGGTGGCAACCACGTTCACGAGCGGCAGGTTGTTGGGGCGGAACATGTTGTTGAAGATCCATTGCGGAAGCGTTTGCATGCCCGGCCCGGACGTGAACGTGGTGACGACGATTTCGTCGAACGACAATGCGAACGCGAGCAGTCCACCGGCCAGAAGTGCCGAACGTAGCATCGGGAACGTGACGTAGCGGAATGTCTGAAACGTATTGGCGCCCAGATCTGACGATGCCTCTTCGAGGTTCGGCGACAATCGACGTAGGCGTGCGATCACGTTGTTGTAGATCACGACGATACAGAACGTTGCATGAGCGATCACAAGTGTAAGAAACCCGATGCCGACGCCGAGCGAATGGAACGCCCGGTTCAGCGCAATGCCGGTGACGATGCCCGGCAGAGCGATCGGCAAAACCACGAGGAAGCTGATCGTCTCGCGACCGAAGAACGTGAAGCGTTGTACCGCGAACGCGGCCATTGAACCGAGCACGAGTGCGATGAGCGATGCAACGAGCGCGGTCTTGGCTGACGTGAACAACGCCGATCGCACATCGCCGTTCGATGCCGCTTTCGACCACCATGACAGCGTGAGTCCGTCGGGCGGCCATGAGAACGAGCGGGAGGTGTTGAACGACAGCACGCCCACCACGATCAGCGGCAGATAGAGAAACGCGAACCCTGCCGAGGTGAGAATGCACAGGACGCGTCGGGTAAGGAGCGAGAATTCCATTAGAGGTTCTCGAAGGCGCCGGTACGTCGGGCTGTGAGCAGGTAGGCGATCATTACGGCAACGGGCACCAGAGCGAAGGCAGCGGCGAATGGGATGTTGTTCACGCCGAAGTTGTCGTAGACAACGTTGCCGATCATCTGCGATTTTCCGCCCACGATCTTCACCGTGATGTAGTCGCCCAGCGTGAGCGAGAACGTGAAGATCGACCCCGCCACGATGGACGGGAGCAGCAGTGGGAACACCACACTGCGCATGGTGCGGTTACCGCGGGCGCCCAGGTCAGACGATGCTTCCAACAGCGAGTTTGGCAGACGGTCGAGCCCGGCGTAGATCGGCAGCACCATATACGGCAGCCACAGATAGGCCAAGGCAATCGTCGTGGCGACGAGACCGAAGCCGGGTGAGGAGCCGAAGGTGTTCTTGAGCACGCCACTGCCCGAATCGAAGATCGCTCGCCATGCATAACCCTTGACCAGATAGCTCGCCCACAACGGCATCAGCACGCCGACGACGAGAAAATTACGGGCCCGAGGCTTGGCGACCTTGGCCATAAAGATCGCCATCGGCAGCGCAATGGAGAGGTCAAGCAGAGTGACCGCAGCCGCGATGAGCACCGTGCGGATGGTGATGGAGCGGTAGACCGCGGTCTTGGCCAGTTCGGAGAAGTTCTGGCCTCCGATCGTTTTCACGATGTCACTGGTGAACGGGTCGGTCTTGTAGAGCGCGGTGAGGAACAGCGCGGCAAGAGAACCCAGATACGCCAGCACCAGCCACGTCACGGGCGCGGCGAGCAGGAGCCCGAGCCGCGTCCGTGGGTGGCGATGGAGGTAACGAGAAAACGATGCGGAGGCCGACATGCAGTGCCGCGATTAGCCCTTGATTTCTGTCCAGGCCTTGGTCCACTCGGCATAGTCCTTGCAGACTGCGCCACGGCCATCGAGGCAGGCCTTGGTAGGCGTAGTCCAATACCAGACCTTCTTGAAGTACTCCTCATCGGCAGCGTGGAAGGTGTCGCAGAATTTCGGATCGGACGTCTTGCCGCACGCCAGCTTGTTGGACGGCGCCTCACCGAAGTACTCAGCGACAGCGGCATTCGCTTCGGGCGAAATGATGTAGTTCATCCAGAGATAAGCGCAGTTCGGGTTCTTCGCCTTCGATGAGATCATCCACGTGTCGGACCAACCCGTTGAGCCTTCTTGCGGAAGGATGGTGTCTACTTTCGTTCCTTCGCCCTGGGCGCCGTTGGCGATGACCTGCCACGTCGTGCCGAGTACGGTGGAGCCAGTCTTGAAAGCGGCTTGTGTTTTCAGGTAGTCGCTCCAGTATTCACCGACGACTGTCTTCTGCTTCTTCAACAGGTCGACCGCTGCGGTGAACTGCTTGTCGTTTAGGGCATAAGGGTTCTTGATGCCGAGGTCAGGCTTGGTGTTCATCAGATACAGCGCAGCATCGGCGATGTAGATGGGTGAGTCGTAGGCCGTGATCGCACCCTTGTAAGCCGACTTGTCGTCGAACACGGCGGACCAACTCGTCGGCGCGGGTGTGACCTTCTCGGTATTCCACATCAGCAGGTTGGCGCCACGGCCGTGAGGAATGCCGTACGCCTTGCCCCCACTGGAATTCCACTTCTGCATCTTCAGGCTGTCGAAGACATCCTTGTAGTTGGCGATGAGTGCGGTGTTGATTGGCGCAACATCACCACCAGCGATCAGTCGGAGGGTGGCGTCGCCCGAGGCTGATACAACGTCGTAGCCACCGGCCTTCATAAGCGACACCATCTCATCAGAGGTGTTCCCGATTTTGGAGTTGACCTTGCAGCCAGTGTCGGCAGTGAACTTGGTGACCCAGTCGACCTTCGGGTCGTTCTGGCCGCTCTCGACATACCCGGCCCAGTTGATGATGTTGATCTGGCCTTCGCCCTTACCGAGCTTGGACAGCGCGCCGCCACCGCTTGAGCTGGTCGAGCCACAGGCTGACAGCGCAAGCCCGGCAAGGCCGAGACCAACCAGAGTTGCGGTGAATCGTGATGTGTTGAACGTCATTGTTCTCCCCTTACGAGTGTTGGAAGTTGGTACTGGTGCTCAGGCGACCAACGAAGTCCCGTTCGTCGGCCGCGGGCCGCTGTGACATCGGAGGACATGGTCGTGAGATTCTGTTGGGTGACGACGATCTCGGTGCCGTCGTCGAGCCGTACCCGATAGCGGGTGTCGGCACCGAGGTATTGCACCTCTGTGATGGTGGCGTCCGTAGTGCCGGTGCCCACATCGGTTAGCGCGATTTTTTCGGGCCGAACGGTAAACGTGGCGCCGTCACGGGTGATGAGATTCGACGTGCCTACAAAGCCCGCGACGAACGCAGAGGCGGGACGTTCGTACATCTCAGCTGGCGTGCCAACCTGCTCGATCTTGCCGTGGTTGAACACCGCGATACGGTCGCTCATGGTGAGCGCTTCTTCCTGATCGTGAGTGACGAAGAGGAACGTGATGCCGACCGATCGCTGGATCTGTTTCAGCTCGATCTGCATGTCCTCACGCAGCTTCAGATCCAACGCACCGAGAGGCTCATCGAGCAGCAAGACTTTCGGTCGATTCACGAGTGCCCGAGCTAGCGCGACACGTTGTCGCTGACCACCCGAAAGCTGATTGGGTTTGCGGCTTCCGAACGATGCGAGCTGCACACTTTCCAGCGCTTCGCCCACGCGTTTGTCGCGTTCCCTGCGGTCAACCTTCTTCACCATCAACCCGTAGGCCACGTTCTGTGCGACGCTCATATGCGGGAACAGGGCGTAGTCCTGAAATACCGTATTGACGTCGCGGTCGAACGGTGGCAGGCGTGTGACGTCCTGTCCATCGAGCAGGATCGCTCCGACCGTTGGCACCTCGAAACCGGCCACCATTCGCAGCATGGTGGTTTTGCCGGAGCCCGACGGACCCAGCATGGAGAAGAACTCGCCGGATGCGATCTCGAGGTCAACCCCATCGACGGCAATGGTGCCACCGTTCGATGGATCTCCGAAGATCTTGCGCACGCCGACGAAGCGAATTGCCGCTTCGGACCCGGTCATGTAGTGCTCTCACATCCCCTGATGAACTTGCTTGAAGCGACATTAGCCGTGAACGGCAGGCGCCCTAAACATTTCGTACAGGTAGTTACGAGCGAGCGGACACCCTCTCGGACACGATCTTGCTGGAGCCGCCCGGTTGCATGGTGACGCCGAACAGGCAGTCACCCGTTTCCATGGTGCGCTTCTGGTGGGAAACGATAAGCAACTGCGCCTCACTGCGGAACTCGTTCACGAGACCCAGGAAGCGGTGCAGGTTCACGTCATCGAGGGCGGCCTCCACTTCGTCCATCACGTAGAACGGAGAAGGGCGGCTGCGGAAGACGGCGAACAGGAACGCCAGCGCGGTAAGCGAACGCTCGCCACCCGACAGCAGTGAGAGCTTCTTGACGTTCTTTCCCGACGGCTTGGCTTCCACCTCGATGCCGGTGCGCAACATGTCTTCGGGCTGGGTGAGGATGAGCTTGCCCTGTCCACCGGGGAACAGCATGGCGAACAGCAGATCAAAGTTGCGACTGACATCGGCAAACGCCTCAGCGAACACCCGCTGGATCTCGTCATCGATGGCCTTAATGACACCGGAAAGTTCGCGGCGCGTCGTCTTCACGTCCTCGAGTTGAGCTTCGAGGAAGGTGTGGCGTTCCTGAAGAGCGGTGAACTCTTCAAGGGCGAGCGGGTTAATAGGGCCCATGATGCGCAGTTCACGCTCGAGGTCTCGCATGCGAGCGTCGGGCTTGGCGCCCTCCGGGAGTCCTTCCGGCAGCTCGGACAGCATGGCGACCTCGGGGTCGACATCGAGGTCACGTCGCAACGTTTCGATGGTGGCTTCGAGGCGAGCCGACACTTCGGCCTGCTCGATCTCGATGCGATGCAGCAGCTCGCGCCGCTCGGTGAGGTGCTTGTCGAGCGCGCTACGTTCACGCCGCATGTTTTCCAGCGCGGAGGACACGGCCCTGGCCTGCTCGGACTGCTGGCGACGGCGCTGCTGCAGGTCGGTCAGCTCACCATCGAGGATGGACTTGCGGGAGTCGACCACGACGAGCAGCCGGTCGATCGCCCCAACACTGCGTTCGAGACGGCCCCGCTTTTCCTGCGCCTCAGCACGGGCCGCGACGTCGGCTTCGAGCCGAGCTTCGGTCTCGGTGAGACGACGGCCAAGGAAGGCCTGACGCTCCTGCAGGCCGGCGCCGCGCACCTCGAACTCCTTACGGAGTTGAGCAACGTTCGCCACTTTCCGGTCAAGCTCGGTGCGGGCTTCCTGCGCCGCACGCGCGTGGGCAACCTCGGCGGTCTCGTCGGCTTCAAGCGTGGGCAGCAACACTTCGAGCTCGGTGATGCGCGAGCGATCACGCTCGATACGCTCATCGAGATCCTTCGCCGAACCCGACAGCGACTCTGCTTCAGTCGCCGCCTCACGACGCTCAGCCTGTGATCGACCGAGCGCGTCGGCCGAAGCGGTGAAGCGGGTATCGTTCACGTCGAGGCGACGAGTGAGGTCGTTTTCTCGCTGGCTGGTGACCTGCAGTTCGGCCCGCGCCGACCTGAGCGTGGCGTCACAGTGGGCCAGGTGTTCGGCTGCGACCGCAGCCTTCGTCTGGGCCTCAACGAGCGCTGCTCCGGTGGCACCGGCACTGGCCACGCCGACGCGCCAGCCCTGGCGACCGAAACGATCACCGGTCGGCGTGACGACAACGGCCGAGGGATGGGCAAGCGCCGTATCCACTGCGACTTCCCAGCCGCCGTCGACCGCGACAGCGGATCCGATGAGGCCGTCGAGCAGACGTGACACCGCAGCGTTGTTGCTGCGCACATGCTTGCGGACCGGCTCGCCAACGGCGGGCGGTGACAACGCGGGCAGGCCGTTGTCGAGCGCAAGCACCGCGCCGGGAGTGTCGTGTTGGTGCAGCATGGCGAGGGCTCGACGAGCTGCGGGCAGGCCGTCGACGACGACGGCCGACAGTGCCTCGCCGGCTGCGGCTTCGAACGCGGTTTCCCACCCGGCCTCAATCTCCACGAGGTCGAGCAGGGTACCGACAACGCCATCGACATCGGCCAGGCGTTCGGCTCCGGCCCGGGCACGAGCGGCGTCCAGCGCCAGCGCGAGCGCGTCGGTTCGGGCCGCCCAGGTGGCGTGATCGCCCTGCGCAGCCCGTAGCTGACCTTCGCCGGTCGCAACCACATCGGCCGCGGCGGCGCGCGCTGCCTCGGCTTCACCGAGTTCGGTAACGAGTGGCTGCTCGCTTGCTTCGGCCTCTTCGCACTCGGTGCGATAGCGCTCGATCTCGCTCTGGAGTCGGGTGATGCGCTCATCGAGCGCTCGGATGCGAGCGGCCATGCGAGAGCTTTCGCTGGTGCCGCGGTCGAGTGACGAGCGCAACGTGCGAAGCTCGCCACGGACTTCGGCGGCGGCTCCCGCAGCGGTCGTACCGAGTGCGAGTTCAACCGGTGCGTGATCATCCTTGAAGCGATCACGTTCGGCCGCCAGTTCGGCCTCCGCATCGTGCAGTTCGGACTCGTCAGGCCCGAGACGTTCAAGGCCCGCTTCTACATCAACGAGCTCCGTCGACAGTCGAGCCGCTTCCGATTCGAGGTTGGCCACCACGCCTGTGTCCATCAGTCGGCCACGGTCACGCTCAAGCGAACGGCGACGCTCCGTCAGCACCGCTCCGAGCCCGCGCACGCGCTCGGACAGCTGCTCGGCGCGCGTGAGTTGATCACCGAGGTCGAAGCCACCCATTGCTGCCAGCTGCGCTTCGGTGGAGATGATTTCGCCTTCCAGGCGAGCCAGGCTCTCCTGCACGGAACCTTGATTCTGTGAGTGGTCGGTGCTCTCGGCCAGCAGCGTGGCGAGGCGATTGCGATGCTGCGCTACTTCCCGTCCGGCCAGATACAAACGCAGACCGTTGAGTTCCTTCACCAGATCACCGTGGCGCTTGGCGGCCTCAGCTTGACGTTCGAGCGGACGCAACTGACGACGCACCTCGCGCAGCAGATCCTGCACGCGAAGAAGGTTGCCTTCGGTCGCTTCAAGACGACGCTCGGCCTTTTCCTTGCGCTTGCGGTATTTCAACACACCGGCGGCTTCCTCGATGATGGAGCGGCGGTCTTCCGGCCGGGCATTCAGCACCGAGTCGATTTGGCCCTGGCTGACAATGACGTGCTGTTGACGGCCGACGCCAGAGTCACTCAAGAGATCCTGCACATCGAGTAGGCGAACGGGCGCGCCGTTGATCTGGTACTCGCTCTCGCCGGTACGGAACAAGGTGCGGGTAATGGTGACTTCGGTGAAGTCGATCGGCAACAGGCCCGAGGAATTGTCGAGCGTGAGGCTCACTTCAGCGCGACCGAGGGCCGGGCGTTTGGCGGTACCGGCGAAAATGACGTCGTCCATCTTCTGACTTCGCACCGCGCTCGGTGCCTGTGCGCCGAGTACCCAGGCGATTGCGTCCACCACGTTCGATTTACCGGAACCGTTCGGACCGACCACGACAGTGACCCCCGGCTCAAGCGTGAGCGTGGTGGAGTCAGCGAAGGACTTGAACCCCTTGAGGGTGAGCGCTTTTAGGAACACAGAAACCCAAACAAAGATCCGTCAACACGGCCGGAAACCGCCTCGGACCCTACCAGGACCGGCGACGGCCAGAGCTTCCGGCGCCCGGCTGGGTCCGCGTTCGCGCAAACGCGGCGTTGCATTCGCGAATTAGCCCCCGAAGTGAGCCAGGGTAAGCCGCCATCTGGCGTAATGCGCGAACAAACCGGCCGGAACGAGCGGTCGGGCCTTAGCGCTGGCACGTCTTGCAGAAATAGGTGCTGCGCCCGCTCCAGGCGACTCGAAGAATCGGGGTACCGCAGGTCAGGCACGGTTTTCCGCCTCGGGCGTGGACCTGATGGTTGTGCTGGTACGAGCCGGCCGCACCGAACAAGTCGACGTACTGCTCGTCAGCCAGGCTGCTTCCCCGTGCAACGATTGCCGAGCCGAGAACGCTTTGCATCGCATCGTGCAGTCGAGCGACGGCCGGTTTGGTAAGCGTGTCGGCCCGCTTCAACGGTCGGATGCCGGCACGGTGGCAGATCTCATCGGCATAGATGTTGCCGATACCGGCGATGACTTTCTGATCCAGCAGCATGGCTTTCAACTGTCGATGGTGGCCCTTCAACAGACCGACCAACGTCTCAGGTGTAACGGAGAGTGCGTCCGGCCCCTGGTTGATGATGGCCATATGATCGACGAACGGCGGCACCACCATGACCTCACCGAATGTGCGGGGGTCGACAAAAAGCAGCTCTCCCCCGTCAACGAACGGCAATGCAACGTGCGTATGTTTCGGCCGCTCACTTGCGGTTGGTAGCCACAGCAGCTGGCCACTCATCCGCAGATGGATCAACGCCCGTGCCTCGTCGTCGAGGTCGAGCCAGAACCACTTGCCATGACGTCCGGTGCCAACGACGGTACGACCGGTCAGACCCGCTTCGACCAAGGCCGCTGAGGTGCGGCGAACGGTGCGGGCTCCGGTGGCGTTGACCTCGCCGATCGTGCGACCGACTGCCACCTCATGCACCCCGCGACGAACGGTTTCGACCTCGGGAAGTTCAGGCATTGACCCGTTGGCGCAGCATCGCGCCAGCTTCGCGAGCCGCCGCGACCTCGGCCAACTTCTTGCTGCGTCCCTCGCCGCGACCGAGCACTTCGTTGTCCACGCGGACCTCGGCGAAGAAACTCTTTTGATGATCAGGGCCTTCTTCGCGAAGCACATACACCGGCGTCTTCATATCGAGACGGGCCAGCAGCTCCTGCAGTGCCGTCTTCTGGTCGAGATCATCGAGCTGTGACACGGCGCGTTCTAGGCCCGGCCCGATCAGCCGCCCGATCAAGGCGCTGGCCTGCTCGATACCCCCGTCGAGATACACCGCGCCGATGACCGCTTCAAGCGCGTCGGAAAGAATTGACGGTTTGTCGTGACCATCTGCCATGGCCTCACCCTTACCGAGTCGAAGCTCTCCACCCAGCGCGATTTCGCGAGCAACATCGGCCAGAGACATCGCGTTGACCACCGCCTTGCGAAGGTCGGTGAGCTTGCCCTCGGGCAGCTCAGCGTGTCGGCGGTAGGCATACTCGGCCACCACGAAACCTAAGATGGCGTCGCCAAGAAACTCGAGCCGTTCGTTCGAGTCGGTTCCGGGATGTTCGGAGCACCACGAGCGATGGGCCAGCGCTTGGGCAAGCAAGGACGCGTCGGTGAACTGGTACCCGATGCGACGGCTCAGGCCATCAAGATCGGGACCGACTGGGGTCACTTCACCCGGCTGTAGACGTAATCAACCGCGTCACGAACACTCTTCAGATCTTCGAGATCTTCGTCTTCGATGCGGAACCCGACAGTGCGCTCTGAGAGTTCCTCTTCAAGGCCTTCAACCAGTTCGATGAGGGCAAGCGAGTCGCAGTCGAGATCGTCGGCAAAGCTCTGGCCTTCGCTGATGGTGCCGGGTTCGATTTCGAGAATGTCGGCCAGCCGGTCGCGAACCATCTCGAACACTTCAGGTCGCGTCATGGGGGTGCGGTTCACGTGGGTCTCAGCAGGCATGCCAACCATGATAGCGACCTCGGCCCCCACCGGAGGGTTGCTATTCGACAGGCTTGAGCGCAGCGCGCAACGCCCCGACGAGATCGGCCTGCACCATGTCGGCTCCGACTTTGATGGCGTTGACCATGGCGGTGGAGCTGGAGGAACCGTGGCTGATGATGCACACACCGTCAACGCCGAGCAGCATCGCGCCGCCGTAGGTTTCGGGGTCGAGCGTGGCGTACAACTCGAGCAGCGCAGGCAGCAGCGCGTCGGAATGTTCCTTGTACTCGGGCTTGCTGGCGAACGCGGCGAGCAGGCCCTTCACGATGGTCTTCACTCCACCTTCGAGGGCCTTCAACACGACGTTGCCGGTGAAGCCGTCGGTGACCACCACGTCGACGTGCGTGGTCATGATATCTCGACCCTCGACGTTGCCGACGAAATTGATACCACTCGCGACGGTCAGCAGTTCGAACGCCTCTTTGCGGAGGATGTCGCCCTTACCGGCTTCCTCACCGATGCTCAGCAGACCGACGCGTGGGTTCTCAATGCCGAAGCGCTTGGTGGTGTAGACCGAGCCCATCTGGGCGAATTGCACGAGCCAGTCGGCCTGCACGTCGGCATTGGCACCGGCGTCAAGCAGCACGGTCGGGCGAGCACCGGGGACCGGAATGGGGGTGGCGATGGCGGGGCGGTTGACGCCTTTAATGCGGCCCATACGGAAGAGGGCAGACGCCATGGTGGCACCGGTGTTGCCGGCCGACAACATGGCCGAGGCTTTGCCATCGCGCACGGCTTCGGCGCAACGCACGAGGGACGAATCTTTCTTGCGACGCACGCCACCTGCCGCGTCCTCATCCATCTCGATGACTTCACTGGCCTCGATGGTGGGCAACCCATGATGGCCCAGTTCGACCGTGCGGCCGACGAGCACAACGGGGATTCCGTGGTCGGCATGGGCTTTCACCGCTCCCGCGACGATTTCGCCGGGAGCTTTATCGCCGCCCATCGCGTCAACGGCGATGGGGAGCATGTCTGTCATCAATCGACGTCGACAGCGACGCGGTTCTTGTACCAACCGCACGCACCACACACGGTGTGGGGCAGCTTGGCGGCGCTGCAACGCGGGCACAGGCTGCGGGCAGGCGCGGACAGCGTCCAGGCCGATGCGCGGCCGGCGCGGGTGCGAGCTTTCGACTTCTTTTTCTTCGGGACAGCCATGACGAGGTCTCCTCTTGCGAACCGGGAAAGTGTAGCCGCCTCAGGCCAGACCGGGCAATTGGGTCGACTGCAGGAGCATTTGTCTGAGCGAAGCGAGTCCGAGTGCAGCGGAGCGGGAGGCGAGGAACGAGCCGGAGCGCAGCAAGCGAGGCAATCGAATGGAGGCGCGAGTCAGTCTTTGAGCTGGGATTTGAAGGCGTCAAGGCCCGACCAGCGGGCGTCGGTGGGGGTCGACGTGTGGCCGCAGTCGTGGTCGTTGCGGTTCGCACCGCACTCGGCGCACAAGCCGGCACAGTCGGGCTTGCACAGGGGTGCGATCGGTAATTCGAACACGATGGCTTCCCGCGCGAGCGGTTCCAGATCAAGCTGCTCGCCATCGAACTCGTAGATGTCCTCGCAGGCGGGCGTCTTCTGAAACAACTCCTGCACGTCGACATCGGCACGTCCGGACGCATCACCCAGGCAACGGCGGCACTCGGCCTGCCAGGGAGCGCTGATGTTGCCAGAGACGGTGACGCCGTCGGACAGGCTCTCAAGGATGAGGTCGAGCGTGACCTCAGTACCCTCCGGCAACGTGACGTCGCCGATGACCAGTTCGCCCACCGGCGCGGTGAGTTGCACAACCTTCCGGGTTCCGGGGCGCCGCACAACCTCCAGCACGTTGAGCACGAACGGACTGGTCATCAGTCGAGATCCTGGTCGAAGAAGGCCTGACTACTCGCCTCTTCACGACGGGCCTCTTCACGCGACGGAACCGCTGCGACCTGTCCGGTAAGCGGGCCGTTCAACTTTTCGCGACCTTGCATGACTGTCTTGTGCACCTTCTCCAGAATGATCTGGAAGGAGGCGAGGCGCTGATCGCAGAAATCCTCTACCTGATGCTGCATGCGACGGGCTTCGGTTTCGGCCGAGTCGACCACTTGGCGAGCGCGCAGTTCGCTGGCCCGCACAACCTCAGTGCGCTGCACCATGCGCTCGGCCTGCGCCCGCGCCGAATCGAGAATGTCGTCGGCTTCGCGCTGCGTTTTCGCGAGGAACTCGTCACGCTCCTTCAGCATCCAGCGAGCCTGGCGAAGATCGTCGGGGAAACGGTTGAGTGACTCCTCGAGCAACTCGATGATCTCGTCACGATTGATCATCGGAGATGCCGACAACGGGATAGTGCGCGCCGTGGCGATGATGTCGATGACGCGTCGAAGGATCGCCTCGGAGTCGTGAACGGGCTGATCTTCTTCGTAGTAGTTGCTCATGAATGGAGGTCTTTCAGGAACCGGGCGACGGGCGCCGGTACCAGGGCTGAGACGTCGCCGCCGAGGCGGGCGATGTCACGGATGAAGGATGAAGCAACGAACCCTCTGGCGGGGTCGCACGGAACGAAGACGCTAGCAACACCGGCGACCGCCCGGTTCGTGTGGGCCATGGTTGTCTCGTATTCAAAGTCGGCAACGGTGCGTAAACCCTTAACGATGAAATCGACCTTGTACTCACGCGCCGCGTCAACGACAAGACCCTGCCAAGAAGTCACCGACACGTTCGGCAGGTGAGCGACCGACTCTTCGATCATTTCGGCGCGCTGGTCAAACGTCAACAGAGCGCCGGGTTTCTGGGGGTTTCCCATGATGCAGACGATGACGGGGCCAAAGAGGGCATGCGCCTGTTCGACCACGTCGAGGTGGCCCAAGTGAAACGGATCAAAGCTGCCCGGAAACAGCGATAGCGGCACGGGTCAATGTTACGTCGCCGCGTTCGGGAATCGCGTTACGCCCGTTCCAGGAATGTGACCCATGTCTTGCCGTACCGTTTCTCGCGCCGGACTTCCCAGCCCTCCGGAGGCGCGATCGGACGGTTCGATTCCGCCAGAACGAGCGCCGTGGTGATTCCGTTCAGCAGCTCTGCCCATTGGCTGAAGTCATAGGGCGGGTCGGCCAGGACGAGGTCGAAATCCGCAGCCTTTCCCTGCGTGACGAAGGTCATTGCATCGGCAACCACTATGTTGGCCCGATCGGACAAACCGGTGGAATCCAGGTTGGTGCGAATGGCATCGAGCGCTGGCCGCGCTCGTTCCACAAAGGTGCAGTTGGCCGCGTATCGACTGAGCGCTTCTATGCCGAGCGCACCACTACCTGCAAAGAGATCGAGCACCTTGGCACCTTCGAGTGCGTCCATGCTGGCAAGCGAGTTGAAGATCGCTTCCCGCACACGGTCGGACGTCGGGCGCGTATCGGCGCCGTCCGGGGCTTCGAGACGACGTCCTCTTGCAACACCGGCGACAACACGCATGGGTTGCACTCTAAAGTGCGGCCATGGACGTCGAAGCAACCATCATCTGTGTTGACTGCGGCAGCCGCTGCCACCTCATCAGTTTCGCCCCCGAAGAGGGCTGGCAGCCGGGCGACATCGTTGCCTACCGATGCGAAGACTGCCTCGACCGTTGGGACCTCGTCATCCCCGACGATGACGAAGAGGGACGCGGAGACGAGAGCTATTGAGGCCAGCTA